>NZ_JBSGXU010000055.1:0-42689 GCF_053610205.1 Streptomyces sp. NPDC054932
CTGCAGGGGCCCGGCCCGCGTCTACGCCTCCGTCAGGGTCGCCAGCAGCGCGTCCGCCGCCGCGTACGGGTCCAGCTCGCCCACGGCCACCCGGGCCGCCAGCGCGTCGAGGTGCGCATCGCCGTGCAGGTCCGCCATCCGCGCCCGCAGGGCCGTCACGGCGATCGTCTCGACCTCCCGGGCCGCCCGGGCGGCCCGGCGCTGCTCCAGCACCCCGCGCTCGTCCATCCAGGCCCGGTGCTTCTCCAGCGCCTCGACCAGCTCGTCGATGCCCTGGCCGCGGGCCGCGACCGTCTTCACGATCGGCGGCCGCCAGTCCTCCCGGCCGCGCGCCTCGCCCAGGCCCAGCATGTGGTTCAGCTCCCGGGCCGTCGCGTCCGCGCCGTCCCGGTCGGCCTTGTTGACCACGTACACGTCGCCGATCTCCAGGATTCCCGCCTTGGCGGCCTGGATCCCGTCGCCCATCCCGGGGGCCAGCAGCACCACCGAGGTGTCGGCCTGCGAGGCGATCTCCACCTCCGACTGCCCCACGCCGACCGTCTCGACGAGGATCACCTCGCAGCCGGCCGCGTCCAGCACCCGGATCGCCTGCGGGGCGGCCCAGGCCAGCCCGCCGAGGTGGCCCCGGGTGGCCATGGAGCGGATGTAGACCCCCGGGTCCGAGGCGTGGTCCGACATCCGCACCCGGTCACCGAGCAGCGCCCCGCCCGAGAAGGGCGAGGACGGGTCGACGGCGAGGACGCCGACCCGCTTGCCGGCCTTGCGGTACGCGGACACGAGCGCCGAGGTCGAGGTCGACTTGCCGACACCCGGCGACCCCGTCAGCCCCACCACGTACGCCCCGCCCGTCAGCGGGGCCAGTGCGGCCATCACCTCGCGCAGCTGCGGGGACGCCCCCTCGACCAGCGAGATCAGCCGGGCCACCGCTCTCGGCCGGCCCTCCCGGGCCTGGGCCACCAGCTGGGGGACGTCCACCGCCGTCATACGTGCTGCGCTCCTCGGTTCTCGTACGGGATGCGTGAGGGCCAGCAGGCCCGGGGAAGGGGTACCGCCGGGCCCCCGTAGCAGGGCCCCGGCGGCCTGGCGGGCCTACTTGGCGACGCGAACGATCAGCGCGTCGCCCTGACCGCCGCCGCCGCACAGCGCGGCCGCGCCGATCCCGCCGCCGCGGCGCTTCAGCTCCAGCGCCAGGTGCAGCACCACACGGGCCCCGGACATGCCGATCGGGTGTCCCAGGGCAATGGCGCCACCGTTGACGTTCACCTTTTCCGGGGTCACGCCGAGGTCCTTCATTGACTGCACGGCGACCGCCGCGAAGGCCTCGTTGATCTCGATGAGGTCCAGGTCGGAGACCTCCAGACCCTCCTTCTTCAGGGCGTGCAGGATCGCGTTGGACGGCTGCGACTGGAGGGAGTTGTCCGGGCCGGCCACGTTGCCGTGGGCACCGATCTCGGCGATCCACTCCAGGCCGAGCTCCTCGGCCTTCGCCTTGCTCATCACGACCACGGCGGCCGCGCCGTCGCTGATCTGGGAGGAGGTGCCGGCGGTGATCGTGCCGTCCTTGGCGAAGGCCGGACGCAGCTTGCCGAGGGACTCCACCGTGGTCTCGGGGCGGATGCCCTCGTCGGTGGAGAAGATCACCGGGTCGCCCTTGCGCTGCGGGATCTCCACGGGGACGATCTCGGCCTCGAAGACGCCGTTCTTCTGCGCGGCCGCGGCCCGCTGGTGCGAGGAGGCGGCGAACTCGTCCTGCGGGGCGCGCTCGATGCCGAGCCGGGTGTTGTGCTTCTCGGTGGACTCGCCCATCGCGATGTTCTCGAAGGCGTCCGTGAGGCCGTCGTAGGCCATCGCGTCCAGCATCTCGACCGCGCCGTACTTGTAGCCCTCGCGGGTCTTCGGCAGCAGGTGCGGGGCGTTCGTCATGGACTCCTGGCCGCCCGCGACCACGATGTCGAACTCGCCGGCGCGGATCAGCTGGTCGGCCAGCGCGATCGCGTCCAGGCCCGAGAGACACACCTTGTTGATCGTGAGGGCGGGCACGTTCATCGGGATGCCGGCCTTGACCGCCGCCTGGCGGGCGGGGATCTGGCCCGCGCCGGCCTGGAGCACCTGGCCCATGATCACGTACTGGACCTGGTCGCCGGAGATCCCGGCCCGCTCCAGCGCGGACTTGATGGCGAAGCCTCCGAGGTCGGCACCCGAGAAGGACTTCAGCGAGCCGAGCAGCCGCCCCATGGGCGTGCGGGCCCCGGCGACGATCACAGAAGTGGTGTTGTTCGATCCGGACATGAGGCACAGCCCCTTGGATGAGGAGTGAACGAGGGTTTACGTGAATGTACTGGGCGGTACCGCAGCGGTCACCGGGCTGCCGGTGTGATCGCGCGCACGTTGCGTGACCACCCCCTTCAGGAGTGCACTGTCACCATGCTGACAAGAATCGACCACATCGGGATCGCCTGCTTCGACCTGGACAAGACTGTCGAGTTCTACCGTGCCACGTACGGCTTCGAGGTGTTCCACTCCGAGGTCAACGAGGAGCAGGGTGTCCGCGAGGCCATGTTGAAGATCAACGAAACCTCCGACGGCGGCGCCTCCTACCTCCAGCTCCTGGAGCCCACCCGCGAGGACTCCGCCGTGGGCAAATGGCTGGCCAAGAACGGCGAGGGCGTCCACCACATCGCCTTCGGCACCGAGGACGTCCAGGGGGACTCCGAGGCCATCCGCGGCAAGGGCGTCCGCGTCCTCTACGACCAGCCCCGCACGGGCTCCATGGGCTCCTCCATCACCTTCCTGCACCCCAAGGACTGCCACGGCGTTCTCACCGAACTGGTCACCTCGAACCCCGAGCACTGACGGACCACTGATGGCCCGATTCCCCGGCCGGTAGAGTGGCCATGGCTCGGCCGGGGTTCGGTGCGGAGACGGGGTCGGGGCCTGTGACCCCTGCCCCGGTATCTGACACCATTCCCCCGGGGGCGTCGTTCAGCGGGCGAGCGATGCTCATTGGGAGTGAGCTTGCGACCAGGGGACGGATGGGACCGCGCTGTGCGGGGCTACGAAAGCCAGGAGAGCCATCAGGCCGAGGCCGACCATCTCTCGCGCTTCGAGGCCGAGATGGAGCGGCTGAAGAAGGAGCGCGGGAAGGCCGTCCAGCACGCCGAGGACCTGGGATACCAGGTCGAGGTGCTGCGCGCCAAGCTGCACGAGGTACGGCGCGCTCTTGCGTCCCGCCCCGCCTACGACGGCGCGGACATGGGGTACCAGGCGGAGCAGCTGCTCCGCAATGCCCAGATCCAGGCCGACCAGATGCGCTCGGACGCCGAGCGCGAGCTTCGTGACGCCCGGGCCCAGACCCAGCGCATCCTCCAGGAGCACGCCGAGCACCAGGCGCGCCTGCAGGCCGAGCTGCACGCCGAGGCCGTCAACCGCCGCCAGCGCCTGGACCAGGAGCTCGGCGAGCGGCGCCAGACCGTCGAGGCCCACGTCAACGAGAACGTGGCCTGGGCCGAGCAGTTGCGCGCCCGTACGGAGGCTCAGGCGCGCCGGCTCATGGAGGAGTCCCGCGCCGAGGCCGAGCAGTCCCTGAACGCCGCCCGCGCCGAGGCCGCCCGGGTGGCCGAGGAGACCCGCCGCCGGATGGCCGGGGACGCGGAGGCCGCCCGCGCGGAGGCCGAAGCCACCCTGCTGCGCGCCCGCAAGGAGGCCGAGCGGCTACTGACCGCCGCCTCCTCGCAGGCCCAGGAGGCCACCGAGCACGCGGAGCGGCTGCGCTCCACCACCTCCGCCGAGGCCGAGCACACCCGCCAGCAGACCCTGGATCTGGGCCGGCTGGCCGAATCCCGCGCGCAGGAGGCCGATTCCGCGCTGCGCGAGGCCCGTGCCGAGGCGGAGAAGCTCCTCGCGGAGGCGAAGGAGAGCGCCACCCGGCAGCTGGCGTCGGCGGAGTCCGTCAACGAGCAGCGCACCCGCACCGCCAAGGAGCAGGTCGCCCGGCTGGTCGGCGAGGCCACCAAGGAGGCCGAGGCCCTCAAGGCGGAGGCCGAACAGGCCCTGGCCGATGCCCGCGCGGACGCCGAGCGGCAGCGCACCGAGGCCGGCCAGCAGGCCCGTACGGCCGCGGCCGAGGACATGGCGGCGCAGCTGGCGAAGGCCGCCCGCACCGCCGAGGACGTACTGAACAAGGCCTCGGAGGACGCCCGGGCCACCACCCGGGCCGCGTCCGAGGAGGCCGAGCGGATCCGACGCGAGGCCGAGACCGAGGCCGACCGGCTGCGCCTGCAGGCGGCGGCCACGGCCGACGAGCTCAAGGGCGCGGCGAAGGACGACACCGAGGAGTACCGGGCCCGCACAGTCGAGCTCCAGTCGGAGGCCCGGCGGCTGCGCGGTGAGGCCGAGCAGCTGCGCGCCGAGGCCGTCGCCGAGGGCGAGCGGATCCGCGGCGAGGCCCGCCGCGAGGCCGTACAGCAGATCGAGGAGGCGGCCCGGACCGCCGAGGAGCTGCTCGGCAAGGCCAAGGCGGACGCCGACGAGCTGCGCGGCGGCGCGACCGCCGAGAGCGAGCGGGTGCGCGCCGAGGCCGTGGAGCGGGCCGGCACGCTGCGCAAGCAGGCCGAGGAGACCCTGGAGCGGACCCGCGCCGAGGCCGAGCGGCTGCGCGCCGAGGCCGAGGAGCAGGCCGAGAGCGTACGGGCCGAGGCGGACGCGGCGGCCGTCGCCCGGCGCCAGGAGACCGAGCAGGCACTGGCCGCCAAGCGGACCGAGGCCGACGAGGAGCTCGTACGGCTGCACACGGAGGCCGAGACCCGGCTGACGACGGCCGAGCAGACGCTGCGCGACGCCCGCGGTGCGGCGGAGAACATCCGCCGGGAGACCACGGAGGAGAACGACCGGCTGCGCGCCGAGTCGGCGGAGCGGATCCGCACCCTGCAGGCGCAGGCGGAGGCGGAGGCCGACCAGCTGCGCACCGACGCGGCGCAGGACGCCGGCCGGGCGCGGGCCGAGGCCGAGCAGTCCGCCGTGCGGCTGCGCGGCGAGGCCGAGGCCGAGGCGGAGCGGGTGCGCTCCGAGGCCCAGGAGACCGCGGACCGGCTGCGCGCGGAGGCGAAGGCCGCCGCGGAGCGGGTCGCCGAGGAGGCCGCGGAGGCGCTGGCCGCCGCCCAGGAGGAGGCCGCCCGGCGCCGCAGGGAGTCCGAGGAGACCCTGTCGTCGGCGCGGACCGACGCGGACAACGAGCGGGCCCAGGCCCGCGAGCAGAGCGAGGAACTGCTGGCGCAGGCCCGCAAGCGCTCCGAGGAGGCGCAGGCCGAGGCGGTCTGGCTGACCGAGGAGGCCGAGCGGCGCGCGTCGGAGGTCGTGTCGGCGGCGGAGGCCACCGCCCAGCAGGTGCGGGACTCCGTGGCCGGGCTGCACGAGCAGGCCGAGGAGGAGATCACCGGACTGCGCAGCGCCGCCGAGCACGCGGCGGAACGTACGAGGACGGAGGCCGAGGAAGAGGCCGGCCGGGTCCGTTCCGACGCCTACGCGGAGCGGGAGCGGGCCACCGAGGACGCCAACCGGATCCGCAGCGAGGCACGGGCCGAGACGGACGCGGCGAAGTCGCTGGCGGAGCGGACGGTCGGCGAGGCGATCGCCGAGGCGGAGCAGCTGCGCGCCGACACCGCCGAGTACGCGCAGCGGGTGCGTACCGAGGCCACGGACGCGCTGGCCTCGTCCGAGCGGGACGCGGCCCGCACCCGCGCCGACGCCCGGGACGACGCGAACCGCATCCGCGGCGAGGCCGCGGAGTCCCTGGAGGCCTCCCGCGCCGAGGGCGCCCGGATCATGGGCGAGGCGACGGCGGAGGCCGAGCGGCTCGTCGAGGAGACCCGCGCCGCGAACGCGGTCACCGTCGGCGAGGCGGCGGCCGAGGCCGAGCGGCTCACCGCGGAGGCGGCGGAGGCCGCGGAGGCCACCCGTACCGAGGCCGCGAACACCCTGGACGAGGCACGGGCCGAGGGCAACCGGCTGCGTACCGAGGCCGCGGAGCAGATCGACCGGCTCATCACCGAGGCCTCGGCGGAGGCCGACCGGCTCACGGAGGAGACCCGCGCCGCGAACGCGGCCACCGTCGCCGAGGCGACGGTGGAGGCCGAGCGGCTCACCGCCGCGGCGACCCGGCTCAAGGCCCAGGCGGCCGACACCCTGGCGAGCGCCGAGCGCGACGCCGCGCGGATCATGGTCGATTCGCGTGCCGAGGGCGACCGTCTGATCGACGAGACCCGTGTGGCCAACGAGGCCACCGTCGGCGAGGCCGCGGCGGAGGCCGACCGGCTGCGGGCCGAGGCGGCCCGGGTGCTGGACGACGCCCGCGCGGAGGGCGGCCGGATCATCGGCGAGGCCACCGCGGAGGCGGAGCGCGTCACGGTCGCGGCGAACGAGACCCTGGCGGGCGCCGAACGCGACGCCGAGCAGACGCTGGACGAGGCGCGCGGCGAGGCCAACCGGCTGCGCACCGATGCGGCCGAGCAGGCGGACCGGCTCGTCACGGAGGCCGTGGCCGAGACGGAGAAGCTCACCGAGCAGACCCGCAAGGACAACGAGCGGACGATCGGCGATGCGGCCGCCGAGGCGGAGCGGCTGCGCGCGGACGCGTCGGAGGCGTTGTCCTCGGCGCAGGAGCACGCGACCCGCACCCGGTCGGAGGCCGAGCGGGTCAAGGCGCAGGCGGCCGCCGAGGCGGAGCGCATCCGCGGCGCGGCCCGTACGGAGTCCGAGAAGCTGCTGGACCAGGCCCGCGAGGCGGCCAACAAGCGCCGCAGCGAGGCCGCGGAGCAGGTCGACCGGCTCATCACGGAGGCTTCGGCGGAGGCCGAGAAGCTCACCGCCGACGCGCAGAAGCAGGCCCTCGCCGCCACGACGGCGGCCGAGGAGCAGGCCGACGCGATGGTCGACGCGGCCCGCAAGGAGGCGGTGCGGATCACCTCGGAGGCGACGGTCGAGGGCAACTCCCTGGTGGAGAAGTCCCGTACCGACGCGGACGAGCTGCTGGTCGGCGCGCGCACGGACGCGGCTGCCATAAGGGAGCGGGCGGAGGAGCTGCGCGGCCGCGTCGAGGGCGAGGTCGAGGAGCTGCACGAGCGGGCCCGCCGGGAGTCGGCCGAGCAGATGAAGTCGGCCGGCGAGCGCGTGGACAAGCTGGTGCGCGCCGCGACCGAGCAGAGCGTCGAGGCCGAGGCGAAGGCCAAGGAGCTGGTGTCGGACGCGAGCAGCGAGGCGAGCAAGGTGCGCATCGCGGCGGTCCGCAAGGCGGAGGCGCTGCTCAAGGAGGCCGAGCAGAAGAAGGCGGAGCTGGCCCGGGAGGCCGAGAGCGCGCTCGCGCAGGCCAAGGCGGAGGCCGAGCAGCTCGTCGAGGAGGGCCGCCGCGAGCTGGAGGTCCTGGTGCGCCGTCGCGAGGACATTCAGGCGGAGATCTCCCGTGTCCAGGACGTTCTTGAGGCGTTGGAATCATTCGAGGCGCCTTCGGGCGGAAAGCCGGCGGTCGGTGGCCAGGGCTCGGGGGGCGTGAAGGCCGGAGTGACAGCGGGATCCACTCGTTCGGGTGGCAAGGCGTCCGAGGGGTAGCCAAATGCTCTGGGATGTGTGCACCTGATGAACGTTCAGGCGAACGAGTGACAAGCGTTCTGTCGCCTTGCCACTCAAAAGGGGTGTCATTGTCCAGATCAAACGCGGATTGACTCGATGACACGCCGTCTGGGCGCCTAGGATTCCCCTAACACCTCACGTAGCACCTCATCGGTCTCATTCGACAGGAACCCCATGAGCGACACTTCCTCCCCCTTCGGCTTCGAGCTCGTGCGGCGTGGTTACGACCGTGGTCAGGTGGACGACCGCATTACCAAGCTGGTCTCCGACCGCGACAGCGCCCTTGGACGTATCAACTCTCTGGAAAAGCGGATCGAGGAGTTGCACCTCGAGACGCAGAACGCCCAGGCCCAGGTGAACGACGCCGAGCCGTCGTACGCCGGTCTCGGCGCCCGGGTCGAGAAGATCCTGCGGCTGGCCGAGGAGGAGGCCAAGGACCTGCGCGAGGAGGCCCGTCGCGCGGCCGAGCAGCACCGTGAGCTCGCCGAGTCGGCTGCCCAGCAGGTGCGCAACGACGCCGAGTCGTTCGCCGCCGACCGCAAGTCGAAGGCGGAGGACGAGGGCGTCCGCATCGTCGAGAAGGCCAAGGGCGACGCGTCGACCCTGCGCTCCGAGGCCCAGAAGGACGCGGCCTCCAAGCGCGAGGAGGCCGACGCCCTGTTCGAGGAGACCCGCGCCAAGGCCGCCCAGGCCGCCGCGGACTTCGAGACCAACCTGGCCAAGCGCCGTGAGCAGTCCGAGCGCGACCTGGCCTCCCGTCAGGCCAAGGCCGAGAAGCGCCTCGCGGAGATCGAGCACCGCGCCGAGCAGCTGCGCCTGGAGGCCGAGAAGCTGCGTACGGACGCCGAGCGCCGGGCCCGCCAGACCGTGGAGACCGCGCAGCGCCAGGCCGAGGACATCGTGGCCGACGCCAACGCCAAGGCGGACCGCATCCGCAGCGAGTCCGAGCGCGAGCTGGCGGCTCTCACCAACCGCCGCGACTCGATCAACGCGCAGCTGACCAACGTGCGCGAGATGCTGGCGACGCTCACCGGTGCGGCCGTCGCGGCGGCCAACCCGATCGTGGACGACGAGCCCGTCACCCGCGGCGTCCCGGCGCAGCAGACCCGCTGATCATCCACGGGTCGGGCGCGCTACGCCCCGTATGCCCGATCGAGGGCCCTATGTCACCTTTTGGGGTGGCGTAGGGCCCTCGGGCGTTCTAGCGTGGCCGCATGATCGAGCTTGAGGGCCTCACCAAGCGATTCGGCGCGACGACCGCCGTGGATCACCTCAGCTTCCAGGTCAGACCGGGGGTGGTGACCGGTTTCCTCGGTCCGAACGGTGCCGGCAAGTCCACGACCATGCGCATGATGCTCGACCTCGACAACCCGACGAGCGGCACGGTCCGGGTCTACGGGAAGCACTACCGGGACCTGCCGGAGCCGCTGAAACACGTCGGGGCGCTGCTGGACGCGAAGGCCATGCACGGTGGCCGAAGTGCATACAACAACCTTCTCTGCCTGGCCCAGTCGAACCGCATCCCGCGGCAGCGGGTCGACGAGGTGCTGGATCTGGTCGGCCTGACGGCCGTGGCGAGGAAGAAGTCCAAAGGATTTTCGCTGGGAATGAGCCAACGGCTGGGAATCGCCTACGCAATGTTGGGCGACCCGGAAATCCTGATGTTCGACGAGCCGGTCAATGGCCTGGATCCCGAGGGAATTCTCTGGATCCGCAATCTGATGAAGGGCCTGGCCGCAGAGGGGAGGACGATCTTCGTCTCCTCCCATCTGATGAGTGAAATGGCGCTGACCGCAGATCATCTGGTCGTCATCGGACAGGGAAAGCTGCTGGCCGACCTGCCGATGGCCGATTTCATCCAGCAGAACTCGCGCAGCTACGTCCGGCTGCGCTCGCCGCAGCAGGAGTACATCAAGGACGTGCTGCACGAGGCCGGGATCGATGCCGTCAGCATTCCGGCCACCGGCACGCTGGAGATCGACGGCGTGAGTGCGGAGCAGCTCGGCGAGCTGGCCGCCCGGCACCGGATCGTGCTGCACGAACTCAGTCCGCAGCGGGCCTCGCTGGAGGAGGCGTTCATGCGCATGACCGCGGACTCCGTCGAGTACCACGCCCACGCGCCGGGCGCGCCGGGCACCTGGCCGGAGCCGGGCGTGGCCGCCGGCCGGCCGGCCCCGCCGCCCGACGTCCCCGCCTGGGGCGCCGGCCACCGGGCGACGCGCAAGGACGGTGAGTGAGCATGGCCTTCTCCGCCGTCCTGCAGTCCGAGTGGACCAAGATCCGTACCGTCGCCTCCACCAGCTGGACCCTGATCGTCGCGCTGGTGGTCACCGTCGGCATCAGCGCCGCGATCTGCGCCTTCGTCAACGCGAGCTTCCAGGACATGCCCCCGGCCCAGCAGGCCACCTTCGACCCGACCCAGGTGAGCTTCGCCGGGATGACCCTCGGCCAGCTGGCGATGATCGTCTTCGGGACACTGGTGGTCGGCACCGAGTACAGCACCGGCATGATCCGCACCTCGCTGGCCGCCGTGCCCCGCCGGGAGCACTTCCTGCTCGGCAAGCTCGTGGTGGCGACCGCCCTGGCCCTGCTGGTCGGCCTCCTCACCAGCTTCCTGTCCTTCTTCCTCGGTCAGGCACTGCTCGGCGCCCGGAGCATCGGGATCGGCGAGGAGAACGTCCTGCGCGCCGTGGTCGGCGCGGGCCTCTACATGGCCCTGCTCGCCCTGTTCTCGATGGGGGTGACCGCGCTGCTGCGCAGCTCGGTCCTCGCCATGTGCCTGCTGATCCCCTTCGTGCTGGTCCTCCCGGCGATCCTGTCCATCGCCGAGGCGACCCGGAAGGCGGGTCTGTACCTGCCCAACCAGGCCGGCTCCCGGATCATGCAGGTGGTGCCGAACGGGATGGACGCGCCGGACACCCCCTACGGGCCGTGGGGCGGCCTCGGGATCATGACCCTGTGGGCGCTCGCAGCAGTACTCGGGGGCTACCTCGTCCTCAAGAAGAAGGACGCCTGACGCCGGCCCCCTGCTGAAGTACTACGGGTGATGCCCGGGTCGGCCTCAGGGGCGGCTCAGGGATCCGGCCGGGGACGGAACCGCAGGAACCTCGTTATCCTCTTAACCCTTACGCGGGCGAAAGTCGTCCCGGCCTGGTAAGGGGCAGCAAGATGATCGAGGCAGTCGGCCTGACCAAGCGCTACGGCGCCAAGACCGCCGTCGACCAGCTGTCCTTCCAGGTCAAGCCGGGTCACGTCACCGGATTCCTGGGGCCCAACGGCTCGGGGAAGTCCACGACCATGCGCATGATCGTCGGCCTCGACCGGCCCACGTCCGGTCATGTCACGATCAACGGCCGGCCCTTCCGGGAGCTGCCGAACGCCCAGCGGCACGTCGGGGCCCTGCTCGACGCCAAGGCCGTCCACGGCGGCCGCCGGGCCCGGGCCCACCTGCTGTCCATCGCCCAGCTCTCCGGGATCCCGGAGAAGCGGGTGGACGAGGTGCTGGCCGTGGTCGGCCTCCAGGACGCCGCCCGGCAGCGCACGAAGGGCTTCTCGCTCGGCATGGGCCAGCGGCTCGGCATCGCGACCGCCCTGCTCGGTGACCCGCAGGTGCTCCTGTTCGACGAGCCGGTCAACGGACTCGACCCCGAGGGCATCCTCTGGGTCCGCAATCTCATGCGCCGCCTCGCCTCCGAGGGCCGCACCGTCTTCGTCTCCTCGCACCTCATGAGCGAGATGGCGCTGACCGCCGACCACCTCATCGTGATCGGCCGGGGGCGGCTGCTGGCCGATATGGGTACCCAGGAGTTCATCGCGCACAACTCGGCCGGATTCGCTCGGGTGCGCGCGGCCGACACTGATCCTGATGGCCGGGACACGCTGGGTAAGGCCCTCGCCAAAGCAGGCGGGCGGGTCCTGCAGGAGCCCGACGGAGCACTGCGCGTGACCGGCCTGGAGCTGCGGCACGTCGCCGACCTCGCGCACGGGGCCGGCGTACGGCTGTGGGAGCTGTCACCGCACCGGGCCTCGCTGGAGGAGGCGTACATGCGGATGACCCAGTCCGCCGTCGAGTACACCTCCACGGACGACCCCCGGGCCGAGCTGTGGGAACCGGAGCCGCTCTCCGTCCCGGCCTGGGAGGAGGAGCCCGAGACCCCCGAGGTCCCGCAGTCGGGCTTCTACGCGCCTCCGCCGCCGGGAGCGAACGGGCGGCCCTTCCTGATGCCCACCGACCCCGGCGCACTCGCGAGCGCCGCCGGGAACACCGCACCGAAGACCCCCGAGGACACCCGATGACCCCGACGACCACGACGGCGGAGCAGTCCGGGAGCTACAGCTCCCCCCTCGCCACGCCGCGGCCGCACCTGGGGCACGCCCTGGCCTCGGAGTGGACCAAGCTGGTCTCGCTCCGCTCCACCCTGTGGACGCTGGGCGCGCTCGTGGTGACCGTGGTCGGGATCGGCGTGGCCGTCATTTCACAGACCGTGGACGCGGACTACGAGCAGATCCACTTCACCACGCCCGCCCTCATCGGCCTGCTGGTCGGCCAGCTCGCGGTGATCGTCCTCGGCGTGCTGACCATCACCTCGGAGCACGGCACCGGACTGGTGCGGACCACGTTCACGGCGGCCCCGGACCGGTACCGGGTGCTCACCGCGAAGTACCTCGTCTTCAGCATGACGGCCTTCGTCACCACCGTGCTGGCGGTCTTCGTGGTCGGGGTCTGCGCGGCCGTGGCGCACGGCGGCACCGCGTCCGGCCCGCACGCGGCCGGCGAGTGGTTCGGGGCGCTGCTCGGCTGCGGCTACGTCACCCTGCTCGGCGTGCTCGCGCTGGCGATCGGCTCCCTGGTGCGGCACTCCGCCGGGGGGATCGCCCTCATGCTGGGCCTGGTCACCCTGCCGCCGGTGATCGGAGCCATGCTGAGCATGTGGGAGGCGGTCGCGCCCGTCAGCCGGGTCATCCTGCGGCACAACGTGCCCGTGGCGATGATGCAGCTGTTCGGCATGCCGGAGGGCGGCGACCTCGGTCCGGAGCCGAGCAACCTCTCGCACATGATGCTGATCGTGCTGGTCACCGGCGGCGCGGTGGCCGCCTCGTACCTGGTGGTCGGCCGCCGGGACGTCTGAGGCCGTACCTTTCGGATCCTGCCTCGTCAGTACCGGGGAGCATTTCGGGACCGCTGCACCTTCGAGGTGCGGCGGTCCTTCGCGTTCCAGCAGGCCTTGTGCCAGTGCCGCCGGTCGTCCACGCCGCCGTACTCGGGCCAGGCCACCAGGTGCGGGGTGCCGGAGGGGATCTCCTGGTCACAGCCGGGGCAGCGGTAGCGCTTGCCCGCCGCGCTCGCGCCGGCCACGTGCCGGACCTTCCAGTCCTCGCCCTGGTACTCCTCGGTGCGCTCCAGTCCGTAGCGGTCGAGGCCGGTGCTGGGGCGTTCGTCCGGGGTCTCGCCGCCCCTGGGACGGTTGTTGCGCGGTGACACGTATACCTCACGGATGGGCGGCCGGCAGTGACTTTCTCCCAGACTACGCGCAGCGAGGCCGGGTACCCGCAGGGTGGCTGAAGAAGGCGGCCGGCCGAAGAGGAATGGCCCGACAATCCCAATAACTTTCGTGTCAGCCCGTGCCTTTGGCACGTGTCAGACGTTGTTGCCATAGGAAGAACCGGTCCACCTGGGGGAGGCCGCGTCAGCCGCAAGGAGGCTAAAGGCGATGCGCGTAGGAGCGTTTGTACTGGCGGCCCAGTTCCCGGGTCAGGGACAGGGCGAGGCACTGCACCGGGCGGTGCGGACCGCCGAGGTGGCCGAGGAGGCCGGGCTCGACTCGGTCTGGCTCGCCGAGCATCATTTCGTCCCGTACGGGGTCTGCCCCTCGGCGGTGACCCTGGCGGCCCTGCTGCTGGGCCGGACCCGGCGGCTGCGGGTGGGCACGGCGGTGAGCGTACTGCCGAGCACGCATCCGGTGGCGCTCGGGGAACAGGCGGCCCTGCTGCACGTGACCTCGGGCGGCCGGTTCACCCTCGGGGTCGGCCGCGGCGGGCCGTGGGTGGACCTGGAGGTGTTCGGGGGCGGCCTGGACAGTTACGAGAACGGCTTCCCTGAGGCCCTGGACCTGCTGCGGCGGTGGCTGACGGAGGCGAGGGTGGGGGCCGCCGGCGAGCGGTACGGATTCCGCGAGGTGGACGTCGTACCGCGGCCCTCGGAGGCCCTGGACGGGGACGGGGCCGGGCCCGAGGTGATCGTGGCCTGCACCTCGCCGGCGTCGGTACGGATGGCCGCCGAGCGGGGGCTGCCGATGCTGCTCGGGATGCACTGCGGCGACGAGAGCAAGGCCGAGATGGTCGCCCTGTGGCGCAGCACGGCGCTGGCGGCGGGCCACTCGCGCGAGCACGTGGCCGGCGCGGGACACGTCTCCGCAGGGGTGTGCCAGATCGCGGACCGTACGGCGGACGCGCGCGAGACCCTGGTGAAGGCGATGCCGGGCTGGCTCAGGCAGGGTCTCGACGCGCATGTGACGGTGGACGGCCGCGTGCGCGCGATGCGGGATCCGGTCGCCTACACGGAACTGCTGTGCGACCTGCACCCGGTGGGCACCCCGGAGGTGGCGGCGGACCGGCTGGCGGCCACGTCGGCACGGACGGGCATCACGCGCTTCGCCCTCCTGACGGAGGGCTCCGGTGATCTCGCCGCGACGGAGGAGAACGTACGACGGCTCGGCGCCGAAGTCCTTCCCCGCCTCGGCTGAGACCTCCCGGTCCCACCCGGCGCTTCTTTCGGATCACGCCCGGGCGGCATGATCCGAAAGAGACGCCCCGGGGCACGGCCTAGCAGTCCCGCAGCTCCGGCGACTGGTTGAGCAGCTGACCGCGGATCGAAGTGAACTTGGCCAGCCGGTCGTCCACCGAGGGATCCAGCGGGAACACCGCCACCCGGTGGCAGTTCTGGAATGCCAGGCGCACCCCGAAGTGCCGCTGCAGCGCACCGCGTATCGCGTCACTCGCGAGGGCGCGCAGCAGCTGCCCCCGCGCCTGCTCGTCGGGCGGCGGCGTCTGGTTGTCGGCGAACTGTCCGCCGTCCACCTTCAGCTGGGCCACCAGCGAGCTGATCATCTCCCAGGCGTAGGGCAGGGAGGTCCGGACGCAGTCGACGAAAGCGGCTTCGTCGACCTCGCCTCGCTCGGCCTGTTCGAGTAGGGCCGGTGAGACGTCGAGCGACATGGGTTCTCCTCTCGCGACCCCGGCTGTTTGGGTTGCCGGAGTCTTACGGGCAGGGAAGGAGGTCGCGACGCAGAGTGCACGCTCGACAACCTCCCGCTCACCACGGTAGGCGTCCCATGGGTGACGCACCAGGAGAATGCGCATACAACGCGCCATCGGCGAACGGGGCTTTCAGGGGCGAATCGCGTGAAGGCCTTCTCGTCGAGTAGCGTTGCCGACCATGCGTCTCGTCATTGCCCGCTGCTCCGTCGACTACGCGGGCCGGCTCACCGCCCATCTGCCCTCGGCACCCCGTCTGATCCTCGTGAAGGCCGACGGCAGTGTCTCGATCCACGCGGACGACCGAGCGTACAAACCGCTCAACTGGATGTCGCCGCCGTGCACCCTCAAGGAGGGGAGCGGTGACGAGGCCAACGTGTGGACGGTCATCAACAAGGCGGGCGAGAAGCTCATCATCACCATGGAGGAAGTCCTGCACGACTCCTCCCACGAGCTGGGCACCGACCCGGGGCTCATCAAGGACGGCGTCGAGGCGCACCTCCAGGAACTCCTCGCGGACCGCATCGAAACGCTGGGCGAGGGCTACACGCTGATCCGGCGCGAATACATGACGGCGATCGGCCCGGTGGACATCCTGTGCCGGGACGCCTCCGGCGCGACGGTGGCCGTGGAGATCAAGCGCCGCGGCGAGATCGACGGTGTCGAGCAGCTGACCCGCTACCTCGAACTCCTCAACCGCGACCCGCACCTGGCCCCGGTCCGGGGCATCTTCGCGGCCCAGGAGATCAAGCCGCAGGCGAAGGTCCTGGCGACGGACCGCGGGATGGACTGCGTGGTGCTGGACTACGACGCGCTGCGCGGCATCGAGGACGACAAGCTCCGCCTGTTCTGATCCTCCGGTACTTCGGCAACGGCTCCGTCCCCAGGGACGGAGCCGTTGTCGTTCACCTGCCCGTGGCCGGTGAGGTGGCCGTGGCCGTACCCGTACCCGTCTCGGTGGTGGTCGTCGGCAACGGCGCGACGGTCTCCGATGCGGAGGGAGAGGGCCCCGCGGTGGTCGGCGCGGGCGAAACGGACTTCGTCGGCGAGGAGTCGGGCGGCGTCGCGGACGGCCTGCGGGACGGGGTCCGGGCCGGTGTGCGGCCCGGGGTCGGGGCGACGCTCGGTCCGGGTGCCGCGGCCGGCGACGGCGGGGCCGCTGCGGGCGGTTCCGGCGCAGGATCGTTCCCGCCGGTGCTCGGGGCCGCCGAGGGCGCCGTCACGGTCGGGGTCGAGGACACCGCCGGTCCCTGCGCCGGCGGCGAGGTGTCCGAGGAGCTCAGCGCGAGGCTCACGACCGTACCCAGTGCCACCACCGCCAGCGCGCCCGCACCGGCCAGCAGGACGAGCCGGCGACGGCCGGGGGCCGGAGCCGGGGCGGCGGCGGGCCGCGGGGCGACGGGCGGGGCGGGCTTCGGCGTCAGCGGGAAGGCGTCCTCGAAGACCTCGGACAGCGTCGTGGGCGGCTCCGAGCGGGCGGTCACCGGCACGACCGGGGTCATCCGGGTCACCGCCTCGGCGGAAACCTTGACCTCCGGGGTCGCCGGAGCCGCCGGAGTCACCGGCGCCATACGGGACGTGGGCGCCTCGGAGCCCGGACGGGCGGCCGGTGCCGCCTTGGGGGCCGGGGCGGCCGGCGTGGCCACCGTCACGGCCTCCGGGGCCGCCGTCAGCGCGGCCGGTGCCTCCAGCCGCAGCGGCGGCGACGCGGCCGCGCCCGCGGTCTCCCGGTCGACGACCAGGGCCAGTGCCCGCCGCCCCGCGACGGTGCCCCGCTTGTCCGCCAGCGCGCCCCGCAGTCCGATCGAGGTCTCCAGCTCGGCCCGCGCCCGGTCCAGCCGCTCCTCGCACAGGGCCAGCACACCGAGCTCGTGGTGGAAGTACGCCTGCTCGGCGACCTCCCCGGCCTTGCGCGCGGCCTCCGCGCCCGAGCGCAGCACCCGTTCCCAGGCCTCCCAGTGCAGCGAGGCCGCGAACGCCGGGGCCGCGGTGCGCGCCAGCAGCACCGCCGCGACCACGTCCGCACCGGACAGCGCCGCGAGCACGGCGTCCGCCTCCGCCGCGACCCGCTCCGGAACCACCGAGGCGTGCCCGGTCCACCAGGCGTAGTGCCGGGCGGCCGTACGGGCCTCCTCCGACGCGGTGTCCCCGTATCCGACCTCCTCCAACTGCCGTGCGACGCCCGCGGCCAGCCGGTAGCGCGTCCCGACGGGGGTCAGCAGCCCGCACCCGAGGAGCTCCGCCACCGCGGTGTCGGCGTGGGTGTCCCCCACCAGCGCGGGCAGGTGCGCGTGGTGCGGCATCTCCCCGCCCAGCGCGCACGCGATCCGCAGGGCCGCGCGCGCCGACTCGCTGACCCGCGAGGCCAGCAGCTCGGCGGGGGCGGCGCCCTCGGCGAGCGTCGGCAGCGGCACCTGCACGGCGTCGCGCGGCCGCTCCTCGAAGACGCCGGGCTCCTCCTCCTCGTCGTCCTCGTCGCTGTGGTTGAGCTCGTCCCGCTGCCGCAGCATCGCGGCGGCCTGTACGAAGCGCAGCGGCAGCCCCTCGGAGGCGAAGCGCAGGTCTCCCGCCCAGGCGGTCTCCTCGTCCGTCAGCGGCCGTCCGACGCCCGATTCCAGCAGTTCCAGGCAGTCGGCCCTGCCCAGCCCGCCGAGGAAGACCTCCTCGATGTGCGAGTCGTCGGAGGGGGCCCGGGTGTCGGGGGTGGCGGCCAGCAGGTAGGCGCATTCGGGGGTGGCGTGCAGCAGCTCGTCGAGGGCGGTCCCGCCCATCTCCAGGTCGTCCAGGAGGACGACGGCGCCTATCTCCCGTACGCGGGCCAGGAGCTCGGTCCGTCCGGGGCGCTGCCGCCCGGCCTCGTACACGGCCGCGTACAGCGCGTGGAGCAGTTCCCCGGGCTGCTGGTGCCCGTACCCGGACAGCCGTACGACGCCGTCGGGCGCGAGGCCGGCGCACTGGGCGGCGACGGCGTCGAGCAGCGCGCTGCGGCCGGATCCCGAGGGCCCGGTCAGCCGTACGGAGCGGCCCCGGCCCAGCAGCCGCACCAGCCGCTCCCGCTCCTCCTCGCGCTCCAGCAGGGGCCGGGCGGGGAGGGTGGGGCCCGGCAGTACGGGCGGGTGCGCGGCGGCGGCACGGGCCGCGCGGGCGGCCGCGTCACGCTTGGCGGGGCGGCCCGGCTCGGTGCCGGGACGGAGCGGTTCGATCTCGCTGCCGTCGACCGGGTTGACGGTGAGGGCGAAGTCGCCGGCGGTCAGGCTGACGACCCGCGCGGGTCCGACCGCTCCGGGCGCCGCGGGTGCCGTGGCCGCGGGCAGGGAGCCGCCCGTGGGCTGCTCGTGCTGCTCGGTCTGCCCCTGTGTACGGTCCATGACCCAGTCCCCCGATCGCGGGCCGCGCGCCTCGCCGTCGTACCGCCCGGCCATCGCGCACGCGCTGTCGCTCCTGGTCCGGTTTCCGCCCGAACCCTAGACCGTGGCCGGTCGTGCGGGAAACCGCAGGGGTGCGATCACCACCGGACCGTTACGTTTCCGCAGGAAATGCAAAGGTCAGCGGCCTGCCGGTCAGACGCGGGGCAGGGACTCGGCTTCCAGTCCGCCCTCGATCGCGAGGATGCGGTGCAGCCTGGTGGCCACGAGGAGCCGCTGCATCTGCGGCGGCACCCCGCGCAGGACCAGGCGCCGTCCGGTCCGGCCGGCCCGGCGGTGCGCGCCCATGATCACGCCGAGGCCGGTCGCGTCCCACGAGTCGAGCCCGGTGAGGTCGAGGACGAGATCGCCCTGGCCGTCGTCCAGGGCGGTGTGGAGGGCCGTACGGGCGTCCGCCGCGCTGCGCACGTCGAGGCGGCCCCCGACAGCGAGTTCGGCGTGGTCGCCCCTGATGTGCATGTGTACTCCCGGCAGTACTGCGTACGTATGGTCCGACTGGTCCGTGGTCGGCAACTCTCACTGCAACTGACTGCCGCGCGGGCAGGGAAGTTGCCGACCGTGAGCGAACCGATACCTAATTCACCCTGGGGGGTGACGGCATTCGAACGGTGTTGCTCCGTGGCGGGCCAGGCCTCAGTGCTTGTAGAAGCCCTGGCCGCTCTTGCGGCCGATGTCCCCGGCGTCCACCATCCGGCGCATCAGCTCCGGCGGGGCGAACTTCTCGTCCTGGGACTCGGTGTAGATGTTGCTGGTGGCGTGCAGCAGGATGTCGACGCCCGTGAGGTCGGCGGTGGCCAGGGGGCCCATCGCGTGCCCGAAGCCGAGCTTGCAGGCGATGTCGATGTCCTCGGCGGAGGCCACGCCCGATTCGTACAGCTTGGCGGCCTCGACGACCAGCGCGGAGATCAGACGGGTCGTCACGAAACCGGCGACGTCGCGGTTGACGACGATGCAGGTCTTGCCGACGGACTCGGCGAACGCCCGGGTGGTCGCGAGGGTTTCGTCGCTGGTCTTGTAGCCGCGGACGAGCTCGCACAGCTGCATCATCGGGACGGGCGAGAAGAAGTGCGCGCCGACGACCCGCTCCGGACGCTCCGTCACGGCCGCGATCTTGGTGATCGGGATGGCGGAGGTGTTGGAGGCGAGGATCGCGTCCTCGCGGACGATCTTGTCCAGGGCGCGGAAGATCTCGTGCTTGATCTCGATCTTCTCGAAGGCCGCCTCCACCACGATGTCGACGTCGGCGACGGCGTCGAGGTCAGTGGTGGTGGTGATGCGCGCGAGCGCCGCCTCGGCGTCCTCGGCGGTCAGCTTGCCCTTGGAGACGAACTTGTCGTAGGAGGCCTTGATTCCGTCCGTGCCGCGGGTCAGCGCGGCATCGGTGACATCGCGGAGTACGACGTCCCAACCCGCCTGAGCGGAGACCTGCGCGATGCCGGAACCCATGAGTCCGGCACCGATGACGGCGAGCTTCCCAGCCACTACACACCCCTTGTTTCCCTACGGCACTCACGTAGCCACTCCGGCGGAGACTAGCGCCCGGGCGGTGCGGTGTGACCGTGAAGTAACACGCGTCACGTCTCAGATGACGGACATCACACCGGTACGGCCCAGCAGCCGTGCCCGGCCGTCCAGTTCACTCGCCGTCGTCCCCGGCGCACCGCCGGGCCAGCGCGCGCAGCCGCGCCAGCTCCCTGCGCGCGGCGCCCGGGCGGCCGAGTTCGACGGCCATCGCGGCACGGCCCGCGAGATAGTGCGCGTCCGCCCGGGCGCGCGCGTCCGCCTCCGGCCGGGTGCAGATCTCCCGCTGCAGGAGGCGGAGCTCCGTCAGCATCCGGCGCGCCGTGGCGACCTTCGCCTCCTGCGGCCGGAGCTCCGCGCGCAGCAGGTCCTTCGCGTAGTCCCACACCCTCGCGTCGTGCTCGGCGGCGGCCGGTTCCCCCGGATGGTGCGGGTGGCCGGCCCAGCGGGCGGCGTGCTCGCGCAGGTCGTCGAGGTGGTCGAGGGCCTCCCCCAGATGCCCGGCGGCCACCGCCGCCCGCCCGGCCCCGGCGCTCTCCGCCGGTTCGCGGCGGGTGGCCGGACCGTCCCCGGGACGGGTGGCGAGGAAGCCCGCCAGGAGGTCGATCTGCTGGGCGGCCTCGGCAAGCCGCCAGATGTAGTACACGTCGGCCAATGCGCCACTCCCCCGTCCCGGACCCCTGGGCCCGTCCTGGCGATCAGGCCGCGCCCGGCCTGATCGACAGGACGGGCCCGGGCCCCACCGGACCGTACGCGGGGAAGGGGCGGCCTCGCCCGGAATTTCCCCGGCGGGCCCGTCTACCCTGGCCGCATGGTGAACCTCACGCGCATCTACACCCGTACCGGCGACAAGGGCACGACCGCCCTGGGCGACATGAGCCGCACGGCCAAGACCGACCTGCGGATCTCCGCGTACGCCGACGCCAACGAGGCCAACGCGGCCATCGGAACGGCCATCGCGCTCGGCGGGCTGGCGGCGGAGGTCGTGAAGGTCCTGGTCCGCGTGCAGAACGACCTGTTCGACGTCGGCGCCGACCTGTGCACCCCGGTGGTCGAGAACCCGGAGTACCCGCCGCTGCGCGTGGAGCAGTTCTACGTCGACAAGCTGGAGGCGGACTGCGACCACTTCCTGGAGCAGGTGGAGAAGCTGCGCAGCTTCATCCTGCCCGGCGGGACCCCCGGGGCGGCGCTGCTGCACCAGGCCTGCACGGTGGTCCGGCGCGCCGAGCGGTCGACGTGGGCGGCGCTGGAGGTGCACGGCGAGGTGATGAACCCGCTGACCGCCACCTACCTGAACCGGCTCTCCGACCTCCTGTTCATCCTGGCCAGGGTGGCCAACAAGGAGGTCGGGGACGTGCTGTGGGTGCCGGGCGGCGAGCGCTAAGGGGTGTCCGCAAAGTAGCGCCGGCGCCTGGAGGGCGTGGCCCGCGGCGCCGGGCGTCGCGGGCCGGGCGGGACTTTGCGGACACCCCCTAGAGGTCGTTGCGGACGAGTGAGGCCCGGTCCTCGGCGGCTTCCGCCGGGGCCTTCTTCGGCCAGACGGTGTACGCCAGGGCGACCAGGGCGTGGATGCCGACCGCCCGCAGGGCGCCGAACTGCCAGGCCTGGAGCGAGCTGACGTCGCCCGCGTCGCCGACGTACCAGATCGCCACCTGCAGCAGGGCCAGGGCGACGGCCGCGGCGATCACGGTACGGACCCAGAGCTTCCACTCGTGCCGGGCCCGTTCCTTCCCGTACCCGGCGCCCGCGGGCTTCGGTCCCCCGGCCAGCCGGTACGCGGCGTGCCCGTCGAGCCACTTGATCGTGTAGTGCCCGTAGGCGATGGTGTAGCCGATGTACAGGGCGGCCAGTCCGTGCTTCCAGTCCGGCTCGGCGCCGTTCTTGAGGTCGAGCGTGGTGACCACCAGCAGGACCAGCTCCATCAGGGGCTCGCACAGCAGGACCGCCGCCCCCAGCCTCGGCATCCTCGCGAGGTAGCGCAGGGCCAGCCCGGCCGCCAGCAGTACCCAGAAGCCGACCTCGCAGGCGATGATCAGCGCGACGATCATGGGACTCTCCGTCCGCTCGGTTCTCAGTTCCCCTCCAGACTCCCGTCCGGCCGGGCCCGTTTCGTCGTCTCCATTGACCATCCGGGCCTGCATCGTTCGATGTACCGGGACCTCGGCCTCTCCGCCGAGGTGTACGGCTCGCGCACCCTGTTGGATGGGACCGTGACCACGAAGAGCCTGCTCCCCCACCGTGACGACGTCCTTCTCGCGGTGATCAGCGTGGCCGCGGGCCTGGTGTTCTGGTCGCTCGGCGTCTACAGCAGCCCGAGCCGGGACACGCTGCCCGCCTGGGCGGCCCTGATCCCCCTGCTGGTCCTCGGCTCGATGGAGCTGCTGCGCCGGACCACCCCACGGGTGACCCTGGTCGTCGGCACCGCCGGGGTGATCGCCGACCAGTTCACGGTCGGCAGCCTCGCCACCGTCGTGATCTTCACCGATCTGATGTACGCCGCCGTCGTGTACGGAAAACCGGCCATGGCCCGGCGGCTCCCGGTGACCACCGGTCTGATCTCCGTCGTGATCACCATCGCCTCGGTGGCCTGGCTGCGCACCCCGCAGGCCCTCCTGATCGGCGCGATCACCGGCATCGTGAGCTTCGCCCCGGCCCTGACCGGCGCCACCCTGCGCAACCACCGCGAGGCCGCCGAGGCCGCCCGGCTGCGGGCCGAGCAGACCGCGCTGCTGGCCGAGATGGACCGCACTCAGGCCGTGGCCGCCGAGCGCGCCAGGATGGCCCGGGAGCTGCACGACATGGTGGCCAACCACCTCTCCGCCATCGCCATCCACTCCACCGCCGCGCTCTCCATAGACACGGCCTCGACCAGCCGTGACGCGCTCGGCGTGATCCGCGAGAACAGCGTGCAGGGGCTGGCCGAAATGCGCCGCCTGATCGGGCTGCTGCGGGATGCCGGGGGCGACCGGGAACCGGTCGCCGTGCCCTCGCTGGACGGCCTGGACTCCCTGATCGCGCAGGCCGGGACCAACGGCTCGGCGAGCGGGCTGACGTTCGTGCTCCACGACGAGCGGCCGTCCGGGGAGCCGGCGGCGGCCCCCGTGGAGCTGGCGGCGTACCGGATCGTCCAGGAATCGCTCACCAATGCGCTCAAGCACGCCGCGCCGGGCACGGTCACGGTCCGCGTGGCGCACACCGGCGGGCTGCTGACCGTATGGGTGGACTCCCCCTACGGGGACCGGCCGGGCCCCCGC
The DNA here is from genome assembly GCF_053610205.1 of Streptomyces sp. NPDC054932. Taxonomy (NCBI): domain Bacteria; kingdom Bacillati; phylum Actinomycetota; class Actinomycetes; order Kitasatosporales; family Streptomycetaceae; genus Streptomyces; species Streptomyces sp. NPDC054932. The sequence goes on from NZ_JBSGXU010000055.1 coordinate 23,075, forward strand.
GCGCCCGGCTCCGGGGCGGGTCTGATCGGCATGCGGGAGCGGACGGAACTGCTGGGCGGGGAGTTCACGGCGGGCCGGTCCGGCCCGGTGTGGCAGGTACGGGCGACACTGCCCGCTGAGGAGAAGGCGGTGGAGGCATGACCATCCGGGTGGTGGTGGCGGAGGATCAGGGCGCGGTCCGGGCCGGGCTGGTGCTCATCCTGCGCAGCGCGGGCGACGTCGAGGTGGTGGGCGAGGCGGCCGACGGGGAGGAGGCGGTGCGCCTGGCCCGGGAGCTGCGGCCGGATCTCGTCCTCATGGACGTGCAGATGCCCCGGCTCGACGGGGTGTCCGCGACGCGTCAGGTGGTGTCGGAGGGCCTGGCCGATGTCCTGGTGCTGACCACCTTCGACCTCGACGAGTACGTGTTCGGGGCGCTGCGGGCGGGGGCCGCCGGCTTCCTGCTGAAGAACGCGGACGCCGCGGAGCTCATCGAGGCGGTACGGACCGTCGCGCGCGGCGAGGGGCTGATCGCCCCGGCGGTGACACGGCGGCTGATCGCGGAGTTCGCGGCCCCGCGTCCGGCGCGGCCCGCTCCGGCGCCGGAGCGGGCCGCGGCGGTCGCCTCCCTCACCCGGCGGGAGCGGGAGGTGCTGAGCGCGCTGGGCGAGGGGCTGTCGAACGCGGAGATCGCCGTGCGTCTGGAGATGGCGGAAGCAACGGCCAAGACGCACGTCAGCAGGCTGCTCGGCAAGCTGGAGCTGCGCAGCAGACTCCAAGCGGCAGTGCTCGCACAGGAGTTGGGGATGTAGGCGCGAAGGCGCGCACCGGTCTGGACCTCTTGACGGTTGGTCCAGACCTTTCTACGCTCGCCGCAACACTGTGGTGAGCGTGCCATGACAAAGCGTGCTCACGGGCGGCGCAGGTCCCACCCCCATGTCGCAGTCGGCCCCACGACTGCGACGGACCTACGGAGGATCACCCTTGAGCACAGCATCCCCACCCCGCACCAGGCGCACCCGGTTCTTCAGCCGAGTCGCGGCGATCGTGGCCGCGCTCGCCCTGCCCGTCACCGGACTCGTCGCCCTGGCCGGCCCGGCCCAGGCGGCCGCCTCCGCGACGGCGACGTACACCAAGGTCTCCGACTGGGGCTCCGGCTTCGAGGGCAAGTGGGTGGTGAAGAACACCGGCACCACCACCCTGAGCAGCTGGACCGTGGAGTGGGACTATCCGGCGGGCACCTCGGTCACCTCGGCCTGGGACGCCACGGTCACCGGCTCGGGCACGCACTGGACGGCCAGGAATCTCGGCTGGAACGGCACCCTCGCCCCCGGCGCCACCGCCAGCTTCGGCTTCAACGGCGCCGGCGGCGGCGCGCCCAGCGGCTGCAAGGTCAACGGCGCCTCCTGCGACGGCGGCACCCAGCCCGGCGACACTCCCCCCACGGCTCCCGGCACCCCCACCGCGAGCAATGTCGCCGACACCTCGCTCACCCTGACCTGGACCCCGGCCACGGACGACAAGGGCGTCAAGAACTACGACGTCTTCCGGGGCTCCGCCAAGATCGCCACCGTGACCGGGACCAGCTACGCGGACTCGGGCCTGACCAAGGGCACGACGTACACCTACAGCGTCACCGCCCGCGACACCGTCGACCAGACCGGCCCCTCCTCCGGCTCCGCGACGGTGACGACGACCGGCGGGGTCATCCCCCCGGACCCCGGCGGCAAGGTCAAGCTCGGCTACTTCACCAACTGGGGCGTCTACGGACGCAACTACCACGTGAAGAACCTGGTGACCTCCGGCACGGCGAGCAGGATCACGCACATCAACTACGCCTTCGGCAACGTCCAGAACGGCCAGTGCACGATCGGTGACGCCTACGCCGACTACGACAAGGCCTACACCGCCGACCAGAGCGTCGACGGCGTCGCCGACACCTGGGACCAGTCGCTGCGCGGCAACTTCAACCAGCTGCGCAAGCTGAAGAAGCAGTACCCGAACATCAAGGTGCTGTGGTCCTTCGGCGGCTGGACCTGGTCCGGCGGCTTCCCCCAGGCCGCCGCCAACCCGACCGCCTTCGCCCAGTCCTGCTACAACCTGGTCGAGGACCCGCGCTGGGCCGATGTCTTCGACGGCATCGACCTGGACTGGGAGTACCCGAACGCCTGCGGCCTGTCCTGCGACACCAGCGGAGCGGCCGCCTTCAAGAACCTGATGCAGGCGACCCGGGCCAAGTTCGGCGCGAACAACCTGGTCACCGCGGCCATCACCGCCGACGCCTCCAGCGGCGGCAAGATCGACGCGGCCGACTACGGCGGCGCCGCGCAGTACGTCGACTTCTACAACGTCATGACGTACGACTTCTTCGGTGCCTGGGCGGCGCAGGGCCCGACCGCCCCGCACTCCCCGCTCACCTCCTACGCGGGCATCCCGCAGGCCGGCTTCAACTCGGCCGACGCCATCGCCAAGCTCAAGGCCAAGGGCGTCGCCGGCGCCAAGCTCAACCTCGGCATCGGCTTCTACGGCCGCGGCTGGACCGGAGTGACCCAGGCGGCCCCCGGCGGCACCGCCACCGGGCCCGCGCCGGGCACCTACGAGCAGGGCATCGAGGACTACAAGGTGCTCAGGAGCAGCTGCCCGGCCACCGGCACCATCGCCGGCACGGCCTACGCCAAGTGCGGCAGCAACTGGTGGAGCTACGACACCCCCGCCACGATCGCCGGGAAGATGACCTGGGCCAAGCAGCAGGGCCTCAGGGGAGCCTTCTACTGGGAGTTCAGCGGCGACACCGCGAACGGTGAACTCGCCAACGCGGTCCACACCGGGCTCCAGTAAAGGCCGAAGCCGGGGAGACGGGTCCGCCCCCGTCTCCCCGGCTTCTCCGTACCCCGCCGGGGTACCAGGGCCCGTCTTGCCGATCAGGCCGGGCCCTAGGCCACGTTCACCCGCTGGCCGGGCGGCGCCGCCTCCAGCCAGGCCAGGAAACCGGTCAGCGCGTCCTCGCTCATCGCCAGCTCCAGGCGGGTCCCCCGGTGGAGACAGCCGAGCACGACCGCGTCGGACAGCAGGGCCAGCTCCTCCTCGCCCTCCGGGGCGCGGCGGGCGACGACCTCGATCGAGGACCGCTCCAGCAGCCGGCGCGGCCGCGGGGAGTACGAGAACACCCGGAACCACTCGATCCGGTCACCGCTGTAGCGGGCGACCCCGTACACCCAGCCCTTGCCGGAGATGTCGGGCTCCTCGGACACACCCCAGCGCATGCTGCAGTCGAAGGTTCCGCCGGACCGCTGGATGAGTCTGCGGCGCAGCCCGAAAACAAACAGCCCGATCACCACCAGGGCTACGACCAGGCCGCTCACAAGCAGAGCGAGGAGCATCTTCACCGACCTCCTCGCTCATCGAATACGCATGAGAAAAAAACGGACCTGCATCGCCTCAGCCGCGACCCGGTCTGGAAAATTCCAGCACGGACCGCGGCTGAGGTCGCTCGAGTCCCGGCGGTTGCCCCCCGGGACTCAAGCATTCAAACTCCGACGGGCATTCAGCCCGTTACGGCGCGCAGCCGGACATCAGCGCGACGCTCGGCGGCCGCGTCGGCCTCCGCCTTCGCGCGCTCCAGTGCCCGCTCCGCACGCTGGACGTCAATCTCGTCCGCGAGCTCGGCGATCTCGGCCAGCAGGGACAGCTTGTTGTCCGCGAACGAGATGAAACCGCCGTGCACCGCGGCGACGACAGTGTTGCCGTCGCTGGTACGGATGGTCACCGGGCCCGATTCCAGCACACCGAGAAGCGGCTGGTGACCGGGCATGACGCCGATGTCGCCGGACGTGGTGCGGGCGACAACAAGGGTGGCCTCGCCGGACCAGACATTGCGGTCCGCCGCGACCAGCTCGACGTGCAGCTCAGCAGCCAAGGTGGCTCCTCGGGTCACCACCCGGCGGGTCGGCCGGGTGTTGGGTCAAATTCTAATGGGCGTGGGGAGAGGGACGGGACACACCCGCCCCTCTCCTGCAAGACACCAGCCGGCGAGCCGGCGGGCCTTCGAACCGGATGCGCTCCGCGAGGAGCGCGCCGGATCAGGAGACGCCCAGCTCCTTGGCGTTGGCCTTCAGGTCCTCGATGCCACCGCACAGGAAGAACGCCTGCTCGGGGAAGTGGTCGTAGTCACCGTCGCAGATCGCGTTGAACGCGGTGATCGACTCGTCGAGCGGAACGTCCGAACCGTCCACACCGGTGAACTGCTTCGCCACGTGGGTGTTCTGCGACAGGAAGCGCTCGACACGACGGGCACGGTGGACAACGAGCTTGTCCTCCTCGCCCAGCTCGTCGATACCGAGGATCGCGATGATGTCCTGGAGGTCCTTGTACTTCTGCAGGATCCCCTTGACGCGCATCGCCGTGGCGTAGTGGTCCGCCGCGATGTACCGCGGGTCGAGGATGCGGGACGTCGAGTCCAGCGGGTCCACGGCCGGGTAGATGCCCTTCTCGGAGATCGGACGGGAAAGAACCGTCGTCGCGTCGAGGTGGGCGAAGGTGGTCGCCGGCGCCGGGTCGGTCAGGTCGTCCGCGGGGACGTAGATCGCCTGCATCGAGGTGATCGAGTGACCACGGGTCGAGGTGATGCGCTCCTGCAGCAGACCCATCTCGTCAGCCAGGTTCGGCTGGTAACCCACTGCGGACGGCATGCGGCCGAGCAGCGTGGAGACCTCGGAACCGGCCTGGGTGTAACGGAAGATGTTGTCAATGAAGAAGAGCACGTCCTGCTTCTGCACATCGCGGAAGTACTCCGCCATGGTCAGACCGGCAAGGGCGACGCGAAGACGGGTGCCCGGGGGCTCGTCCATCTGGCCGAAGACAAGCGCCGTCTTGTCGATGACGCCCGAGTCGGCCATTTCCTCGATGAGGTCGTTGCCCTCACGGGTACGCTCACCGACGCCCGCGAAGACCGACACACCGTCGTGGTTGTTGGCGACGCGGTAGATCATTTCCTGGATCAGAACGGTCTTGCCGACACCGGCACCACCGAACAGACCGATCTTTCCACCCTTGACGTACGGGGTGAGAAGGTCGATGACCTTGACGCCGGTCTCGAACATCTCGGTCTTCGACTCGAGCTCGTCGAAGCGAGGGGCCTTGCGGTGGATCGGCCAGCGCTCGGTGACGTTGGCGTTCTCCTCCGGGTAGTTCAGCACCTCACCGAGGGTGTTGAACACCTTGCCCTTGGTGAAGTCACCGACGGGGACGGTGATGCCCTCGCCCGTGTCGGTCACCGGGGCCTGGCGGACCAGACCGTCGGTCGGCTGCATCGAGATGGTACGGACGAGGCCGTCACCCAGGTGCTGCGCGACCTCGAGGGTCAGGGTCTTCAGCGCGCCGTCCTCGGCCGGGTCGGCGACCTGGACCTTCAGCGCGTTGTAGATCTCGGGCATGGCGTCGACGGGGAACTCCACGTCGACGACCGGGCCGATGACCCGGGCGACGCGGCCCGTGGCGGCGGCCGTCTCAACAGTGGTCGTCATTACTTGTCACTCCCCGCGGTCGCGTCAGCCATGGCGCTCGCGCCACCGACGATCTCGCTGATTTCCTGGGTGATTTCGGCCTGGCGGGCCGCGTTGGCAAGCCGGGAGAGGCTCTTGATGAGGTCTCCGGCGTTGTCGGTCGCCGCCTTCATCGCGCGGCGGCGGGCGGCGTGCTCGGAAGCGGCCGACTGCAGCAGTGCGTTGTAGATACGGCTCTCGACGTAGCGCGGCAGCAGGGCGTCGAGGACGTCCTCCGCCGACGGCTCGAAGTCGAACAGCGGAAGGATCTCGCCCTTCGCACCGGTCTCCTCCTGAGCCTGATCGAGGCTGAGCGGCAGCATCCGGCCGTCGACCGGGTTCTGCGTCATCATCGACACGAATTCCGTGTAGACGATGTGCAGCTCGTCGACGCCACCCTCGGCCGTTTCCAGCTGGATGGCCTCGATCAGCGGCCCGGCGACGCGCTTGGCGTCGGCGTAGGCCGGGCTGTCGGTGAAGCCGGTCCACGAATCCGCGACCTTGCGCTCGCGGAAGCCGTAGTAGGCCAGCCCCTTACGGCCGACGATGTAGGTGTCGACCTCCTTGCCCTCGCCACGCAGCCGCTCGGTGAGCCGCTCCGCCTGCTTGATGGCATTCGAGGAGTAGCCGCCGGCCAGACCGCGGTCGCTCGTGATGAGCACGATCGCGGCACGGGTCGGCGCCTCGACCTCGGTCGTCAGGGCGTGCTTGGTGTTCGAGCCGGTCGCCACCGCGGTCACCGCACGGGTGAGCTCGGTCGCGTACGGCATCGATGCCGCCACCTTGCGCTGCGCCTTGACGATGCGCGAGGCGGCGATCATCTCCATCGCCTTGGTGATCTTCTTGGTCGCCGTGATGGCACGGATGCGACGCTTGTAGACCCGGAGCTGCGCTCCCATGAGTCAGGTCCCTTCCGTCGTCACTTGGAGACGTTGACGGCCGGTGCGTCCTCGCCCAGGAGCTTGCCGTCCGAGGTCTCGAACTGGCGCTTGAAGGAAGCGATGGCGTCCGCGACCGACGTCAGGGTGTCGTCCGACATCTTGCCGCCGTCGGCGATGGAGGTGAGGAGGTCCTTGCGCTCGCGGCGCAGGTGCTCCAGCAGCTCCGACTCGAAGCGACGGATGTCGACGACCGGAACGTCGTCCATCTTGCCGGTGGTGCCGGCCCAGACGGAGATGACCTGCTCCTCGACGGGCATCGGCTGGTACTGGCCCTGCTTCAGCAGCTCGACCAGACGCTTGCCGCGCTCCAGCGAGGCCTTCGACGCGGCGTCCAGGTCGGAACCGAAGGCGGCGAACGCCTCCAGCTCACGGTACTGGGCGAGGTCCAGGCGCAGACGGCCGGAAACCTGCTTCATGGCCTTGTGCTGGGCGGAACCACCGACGCGGGAGACCGAGATACCGACGTTCAGCGCCGGGCGCTGGCCCGCGTTGAACAGGTCGGACTCCAGGAAGCACTGGCCGTCGGTGATGGAGATGACGTTGGTCGGGATGAACGCCGACACATCGTTCGCCTTGGTCTCGACGATCGGCAGACCGGTCATCGAACCGGCACCCATGTCGTCGGAGAGCTTGGCGCAACGCTCCAGCAGACGCGAGTGCAGGTAGAAGACGTCACCCGGGTAGGCCTCACGGCCCGGCGGGCGGCGCAGCAGCAGCGACACGGCGCGGTAGGCGTCGGCCTGCTTCGACAGGTCGTCGAAGATGATCAGGACGTGCTTGCCGGCGTACATCCAGTGCTGGCCGATGGCGGAACCGGTGTACGGCGCCAGGTACTTGAAGCCGGCCGGGTCGGACGCCGGGGCGGCGACGATCGTCGTGTACTCGAGCGCGCCCGCGTCTTCCAGCGCGCCGCGAACGGACGCGATGGTCGAGCCCTTCTGGCCGATGGCGACGTAGATGCAGCGAACCTGCTTGTTCACGTCACCGGAGCGCCAGTTGTCGCGCTGGTTGATGATCGTGTCGACAGCCAGGGCGGTCTTGCCCGTCTGACGGTCACCGATGATCAGCTGACGCTGGCCACGGCCGACGGGGACCATCGCGTCGATGGCCTTGTAGCCGGTCTGCATCGGCTCGTGGACCGACTTGCGGACCATGACGCCGGGGGCCTGCAGCTCGAGGGCGCGGCGGCCTTCGGTCGCGATCTCGCCGAGACCGTCGATCGGGTTGCCGAGCGGGTCGACGACGCGGCCGAGGTAGCCCTCGCCGACGCCGACGGAGAGCACCTCACCGGTGCGCTGCACCGGCTGGCCCTCCTCGATACCGCTGAACTCGCCGAGGACGACCGCACCGATCTCGCGCTCCTCGAGGTTGAGGGCGAGACCGAGGGTGCCGTCCTCGAACTTCAGCAGCTCGTTCGCCATGGCGGAGGGCAGGCCCTCCACCTTCGCGATGCCGTCGCCGGCAACGCTGACCGTTCCGACCTCCTCGCGCGAGGCCGCGTCCGGCTGGTACGACTGGACAAAGTTCTCCAGTGCGTCCCGGATCTCCTCCGGCCGGATCGTGAGCTCCGCCATCTGGGTTCCCTGCTCTCCTTGTTGGGCCTGAAGCTTCTTAGGGGTCTGGGGGCGACCCCCAGGAATCTTCTGCAAGTTCTGCACGGCCCAACCGGGCCGCTAGGAATGCTTTGTTCTATTGGTGGCTGGTCAGCCGGCCATGCGGCGGGACGCCTCGGCGAGGCGGTCCGCGATGGTGCCGTCGATGACCTCGTCGCCGACTCGCACCGAGATCCCGCCGAGGACCTCGGGGTCCACGTCGAGGTTCAGGTGCATCTGGCGGCCGTACAGCTTGGCCAGCACCGCGCCGAGACGCGCCTTCTGCACGTCGCTGAGCGGAACCGCGCTGGTCACGGTGGCGACCATGCGGTCACGGCGCTCGGCGGCGAGCTTGGAGAGGGACTCGAGTCCCGCTTCCAGGCTACGTCCACGCGGGTGCGTGACAAGACGGATCACCAGGCGCTCGGTGACGGCGTTCACCTTGCCGCCGAGCAGGCTGCGCAGCAGCTCGCTCTTGGCGGAGGTGGTGGCCGCGCGGTCGGTCAGCGCGGAGCGCAGCTCGGTGCTCGAGGACACGATCCGGCCGAAGCGGAAGATCTCGTCCTCGACGTCGTCGAGCCCGCCCGACTGCTGGGCCGCCGTGAGGTCGGCGGTGGCCGCCAGCTCCTCCAGCGAGTCCACCAGGTCGCGGGACTGCGACCAGCGGGACCGGACCATGCCGGACACCAGGTCGAGGGTTTCCCCGCCGACCTGACCGCCGAGCAGCCGACCGGCCAGCTCGGCCTTGGCCTCGCCGGACTGCGCCGGGTCGGTGAGGACCCGACGCAGCGAGACCTCACGGTCGAGCAGCGCGGTGACGGCAGCCAGCTCACCGGCGAGCTTCGCCGCGTCGACGGACGTGTTGTCCGTCAGTGCGTCGAGACGCTCGCGCGCGGAGGCCAGTGCCTCGCGGCTCGCTCCGTTCATCGGGCCGCCTCGGCCTTCTCCTCAAGCTCGCTGAGGAAGCGGTCGATGGTGCGGCTCTGCCGGGCGTGGTCCTCAAGGGACTCGCCGACGAGCTTTCCGGCCAGGTCGGTGGCGAGCTTGCCCACGTCCTGACGCAGCGCCTGAGAGGCGGCCTTGCGGTCTGCCGCGATCTGGGCGTGACCGGCAGCGATGATCTCCTCACGCTGCCGCTGGCCCTCTGCGCGCAGTTCTTCCTTCAGCGCAGTGCCCTGCTCCAGCGCTTCCTGGCGCAGGCGCGCGGCCTCGTGCCGGGCTTCGGCGAGCTGGGCCTTGTACTGCTCCAGGACGCTCTGGGCCTCGGTCTGGGCGGATTCCGCCTTCTCGATACCGCCCTCGATGGCCTCGCGGCGCTCTTCCAGAACCTTGTTGATGTTCGGGAGGAGCTTCTTCGCGAGGAAACCGAAGACGATGACGAAGGCGAGCAGACCGATGACGAGCTCGGGGATCGGCGGGACGAGGGGGTTTTGAGGCTCCTCGGCCGCGAGAACCAGGAGGTTCACATCAGTGCCTTTCGTCGATTCGGACTAGTCGTGGGGTTCGTCAGCTGTAGACGAACGGCATGACCAGACCGATGAGGGCGAGCGCCTCACAGAAGGCGAAGCCGAGGATCTGGTTGGCGCGGATCAGACCGGCAGCTTCGGGCTGACGGGCGAGCGCCTGGGTGCCGTTACCGAAGATGATGCCGACGCCGACGCCGGGGCCGATCGCCGCGAGGCCGTAGCCAACGGAGCTGAGGGAACCGGTGACGGCAGCAAGGGTCTGGGACATGCCAGTTCTTCCTTCTCTTTCACGGACCGGTGGGGGTTGGCCACCGGACGACTGGGGGGATTGCTTGGAGCGGGTTGCGCTCAGTGGTGCTCGGCGAGCGCGCCCTGCAGGAAGCTGCAGGCCAGGAGCACGAAGACGTAGGCCTGGACAGCCTGGATGAAGAGTTCGAAAGCGGTCATCACGAGGACCATGACGAACGAGACGCCCGCGTAGGCGATGCCGATCCCGTTCAGCAGGTACCAGCTGGCGATGGTGAACAGCAGCAGCAGGGTGTGACCGGCGAACATGTTCGCGAACAGTCGGACCGCGTGGGTGAAGGGGCGGACCAGGACGTTCGAGAAGAACTCGATGATCATGACCATCGGCAGGACCGGGCCGAGCGTCTTGTCGTAGCCCGTGATGTTCTTGAAGCCGCCGACGAAACCGTGGCGCTTGAAGGTCACCGACATCCACATGACGTAGATGACGAGGGCCAGGCCGGCCGGGTACGCGATGACCGCGGTCACCGGGAACTGGGCGAGCGGGACGATGGACCAGAGGTTCATCATCCAGACGAAGAAGAACGTCGCGACCATGAAGGGGACGTACTTCTCGCCCTCCTTCTTGCCCAGCGTCTCGTAGACGATGCCGCGGCGCACGAAGTCGTAACCGGCCTCGGCGACCATCTGCAGCTTGCCCGGGACGACCTTCGGCTTCCGGAACGCAGCCCAGAAGAAGCCGACGATGATGATCGAGCCGAGCATGGCCAGCAGCATCGTCTTGTTGAAGTACAGGCCGCTGTCGTCACCGAAGATCGGCTTGAACAGGAACGAGTACAGGGTCGGGCCCGGGAAGCCGCAGCCAGTGCCGTCTTCGAAATGACAATTGATCTCGAAGGCGAGCGTCATGTCAGCAGCACTCACCGCAGGGCTCCTTCAGCGTGGCGCATAGGTACGGCAACCTCGTTGTGTCGGCGCGGCGCGCAGCCGCGGTTCGGCACTGGACTGGTGTTACGGATGGTGGGGCGACAGGCAGGCATCGAGCCTCGCGATGGGACAGGCGTCAGCTCAGATGCCCGCGCCCGCAGTGCCGCAGTTGGCACCGGACGATAGCAGGATCTCGAACGCTCACTTATCCCGGCCCTACCCTTCACGACTTCGGCCCCGGATTTTCGGGCTTGTCGCCCTTCACCGAGTCCGGTTCGACGTAAAGAATCTTGGCCTTCATGTGAGCACGGGTCTGCGCGCCGATCCACACCAGGGTGGTGACGACGAGCGTGATCGCGAACGCCTTGGGGTTGAACAGGGTGGTGTTCTTGAACGCCGCGACAAACACGAAAAGCAGCAGGATCTGGGCCGTGTAGAGCATGAGCCCCATGGCCTGGAAGAGATGCGGGAGTGATTTCGCCGTGCGCTGCAGAACGACGAATCCGATGCCCATGAAAAGAATCACGACCAGCGTCGCGACGACGGCTCCGACCGCGCCCTTGCTGCCGACGACCAACGCGCTGATCGCTGCGGCGAGAGCGCCGGCGACAGCCGTGGGTACGGCAGCTTGCAGGAGGGATCGGACGTCATCTGACCGCATGGCGGTTTGCTCCGCGTGGTGGTGGGGGCACTGGACTCGTACAGGACGAGCGTAAGCCCGGTCCGAGAGGGAACCTCGGGCCAAGGGACCGTCGCACTACGGTCCTTCGGCTCTGTCGCCGGGTTTAGTGAACGGTATCACAAACTATTTGATGAGAGCTTTACCTGTCAGGTGTGCCGACTGTCACACATGAGAGTGACCCTGCGCGTGTGTGCGCGACAAGCGGGCGTCTTGCCTGATAAAGGCCATCCATATCCGACATGCGCCTCGGGCGTCAGCGGGTGGATTCAGCCTTACGCCGGTCGGGGAAGCGCGAACGGGGGCCCACGGCGGTCGCTCCGTTGACGCCGGAGACGCCCGCGGCGATCGGCCTCGCGGGCTCCGGCTCCGTCCCCGACGCATCCCGTGCGGCCGCCTCCGCGGCGGCCTCGGCGGCGCGTGCGGCGTGCCGGTACCGCGGCGGAACCAGACCCTCCGCCCAGCGCGGGGTGCGCGGGGTGAACCGCGGCAGAAGCAGCAGGATCAAGCCGATCGCGCTGAGCGCGGCGATCGCCAGCACGATCCACATCGTGGCGGAATGCACTGAGTAGGCCACCGTGCCGAAGGCGATCAGGCCCGACCAGAAGTACATGATCAGGACCGCGCGGCTGTGCGAGTGCCCGAGCTCCAGCAGCCGGTGGTGCAGGTGGCCGCGGTCGGCCGCGAAGGGCGACTGGCCCTTCCACGTACGCCGGACGATGGCCAGGACCAGGTCGGCCATCGGGATCGCGATGATCGTCAGCGGCAGGATCAGCGGGATGAAGACCGGGAGCATCGCGTGCGTCGCGTTGCGCTCGCCCTGCGCGTACAGGGCCAGGGCGTCGGGGTCCACCTGACCGGTGATGGAGATGGCGGCGGCGGCGAGCACCAGGCCGATGAGCATCGAGCCGGAGTCGCCCATGAAGATCCGGGCGGGATGCATGTTGTGCGGCAGGAAGCCGAGGCACATGCCCATCAGGATCGCGGCGAAGAGGGTGGCGGGCGCGGCCGCCTCGATGCCGTAGCCGAACCAGATCCGGTAGGCGTACAGGAAGAACGCGGCCGCGGCGATGCAGACCATGCCGGCGGCGAGACCGTCGAGGCCGTCGACGAAGTTCACCGCGTTGATGGTGATCACGACGAGCGCCACGGTGAGCAGGTTGCCCTGCCACTGGGTGAGCGCGACCGTGCCGATGAAGGGCACCGGGATCCACAGGATGGTCAGACCCTGCATGACCATCACGCCTGCGGAGATCATCTGCGCGCCGAGCTTGATGAGCGCGTCGATCTCGAACTTGTCGTCGAGGACGCCGATCAGCCAGATCAGCGCGGCGCCCGAGAGCAGCGCCCGTGGTTCGTTCGACAGCTCGAAGACACCGTTGAGGTTGGGCAGGTGGTCCGCGACCAGCAGGCCCGCGCACAGACCGCCGAACATGGCGATGCCGCCGAGGCGCGGTGTGGGCTCCCGGTGCACGTCGCGGGCGCGGATCTCCGGCATGGCCCCGGCCGCGATCGCGAACTTCCGCACGGGCCCGGTCAGCAGGTAGGTCACCGCGACCGTGACGCAAAGCGTCAGCAGATATTCACGCACGGGCTGCCCCAGATGTATCGCCGGCCATCTCAGCCCCACACATTAGCTGCGATGTCACCTCCATCGAGGACGCGAGGGGGCGGTATCCCGGTTCCAGTACGCCCCGCTTGTCCTGCTTACTCCGCGTAAGGGGGAAATCCCATCGTGAGCTCACTGACCTCCGTACGTGTTTTCGCGCCATCCCCGTCCAGCGCCGCGGCGAACAATGCCGCGATCCGCACCATCTCCGCCTCGCCCATTCCCTGCGTGGTCACGGCGGCCGTCCCCAGCCGGATGCCGCGCTGGTCCCCGTACGGGAGGACGCAGGTGTCCAGCACGATCCCGGCGGCCGCCAGCCGGCCGCGTGCGGTCGGGCCGTCCACGCCCAGCGGCGCGGGGTCGGCGGCGATCAGATGGGTGTCGGTGCCGCCGGTGCTGATGGCGAACCCGCGTTCCTGGAGCGCGGCCGCCAGCACGCGGGCATTGGCGACGACCCGGTGGGCGTACGTGGCGAAGGCCGGCCGGGCCGCCTCGCCGAAGGCCACGGCCTTGGCGGCGATGGTGTGCATCTGCGCCCCGCCCTGCGTGAAGGGGAACACCGCCCGGTCGATGCGCTCGGCGTACTCGGCGCCGCACAGCACCATTCCGCCGCGCGGCCCGCGCAGCACCTTGTGCGTGGTCGCGCAGACGATGTCCGCGTACGGGACGGGGCTGGGCGCCGCCCCGCCGGCCACCAGCCCGATCGGATGGGCGGCGTCCGCGATGAGGTAGGCGCCGACCTCGTCCGCGATCTCCCGGAAGGCCGAGTACTCGGGGTGGCGGGGGTAGGAGATGGAGCCGCACACGATCGCCTTGGGCCGGTGCGCGTGGGCCAGGCGCTGCACCTGCCGGTAGTCGATGAGACCGCTCTCGGCGTCGAGCCCGTACCCGACGAAGTCGAACCACCGCCCGGAGAAGTTGGCGGGCGACCCGTGCGTGAGGTGTCCCCCGTACGTGAGCCCCATCGCCAGCACGGTGTCCCCCGGCCGCAGCAGGGCGGCGTACGCGGCCAGGACGGCGGAGGAGCCGGAGTGGGGCTGCACGTTGGCGTGCTCGGCGCCGAAGAGCGCCTTGGCCCGCTCCACGGCGGTCCGCTCGGCCAGATCGGCGTACTCGCACCCGCCGTGGTGCCGGGCGCCGGGATACCCCTCGGCGTACTTGTTGGCGAGCGCGGACCCGAGGGCCGCGAGCACGGCGGTCGAGGTGAAGTTCTCCGCGGCGATCAGCTGCAGCGTGCCGGCCTGGCGCTGTCTCTCCCCGGCCAGTACGTCGGCCATCTGCGGGTCCTGCAGGCGCAGCAGGTCCGTGGGCTGGGTGATGACGCTCATGGCGCGACTCCAGGGGTACCGGGTACCAGCCACTGTAGGCCCGCGGGCCCCGCCGTGCCCTGTCGGCGCGGGGCGGTTCCCTGCCCGGCGCGGCACTCGCTCCGTCCGTCCCCAAGGAGCCTGTCGGCCTCCGGCCGGACGGGGCCTCAGCGCGGGGCGGTCACGCCCGTCAGGGCCGTCACGACCGGATCCAGCGCCTGGTTGATCTCGTCGCCGATCGAGCGGAAGAAGGTGATCGGCGCCCCGTACGGGTCGTACACCTCGTCCGCGTCCGGCGACGGCGCCAGCAGCCAGCCGCGCAGTGCCGCGGCGGCCCGTACCAGCGCCCGCGCCCGCTCCGCCATGCCGTCGTCCAGCGGCGGCAGCGTGGCCGGATCTATCGCCCGCACCAGCCGGGTGAATTCCTTCAGCGTGAAGGTGCGCAGTCCCGCCGAATGGCCCATCGAGATGACCTGGGCCCGGTGGTCGCGGGTGGCGGTCAGCACCAGGTCGGCGCGTATGACGTGCTCGTCCAGCAGCTCCCGCCCGGTGAACCCGGACGCGTCGGCCCCGAAGTCCGCCAGCACGGCGGCCGCGTTCGCCTCCATCGGGGCGCCCTCGTGGCCCCAGGTGCCGGCGCTCTCCACGATGAGGTCACCGGTGACGGGACCGCCGAGGCGGTGCGAGAGGGCATGGCGCGTCAGCCGCTCGGTGATGGGCGAGCGGCACACGTTGCCGGTGCTGACGTGGAGTATGCGGAAAGTGTTTCCTCCGGCCGCCGCCGGGCGCCACCCCCCTGCTATGCCACGCCCCTCAGGGCTCACGGGGCGACCTCGAGGTCGGGTACGACCTCCCGCAGCTGGTCTGCGGTGAGCGCCCCCTCGCGCAGCAGGACGGGAACCTTCCCGGTGACGTCGACGATCGACGACGGCTGGATGCCGGGCGTCGGGCCGCCGTCCAGGTACACGGACACGGAGTCCCCGAGCATCTCGCGCGCGGCGTCGCAGTCCTCGGGCGCCGGGTGCCCGGACAGGTTGGCCGAGGACACCGCCATCGGGCCGACCTCGGTCAGCAGCTCGATCGCCACGGGGTGCAGGGGCATGCGCACGGCCACGGTGCCCTCGGTGTCCCCGAGGTCCCACGCCAGCGAGGGCTGGTGCTTGGCGACCAGGGTCAGCGCGCCCGGCCAGAAGGCGTCGACGAGCTCCCAGGCCTGCTCGGAGAAGTCGGTGACGAGGCCGTGGAGCGTGTTCGGGGAGCCGATGAGCACCGGGGTGGGCATCCCGCGGCCCCGGCCCTTGGCCGCGAGCAGGTCGTGGACGGCCTCCGGGCTGAAGGCGTCCGCGCCGATCCCGTACAGGGTGTCGGTGGGCAGCACGACGAGCTCGCCGCGGCGGACGGCGGATGCGGCTTCGCGCAGACCCGTCTTACGGTCCGTCGCGTCGTTGCAGTCGTATCGCCGGGCCATCAGCGGGCCTCCTCGTGCATCAGTGGGGTGGCGGGGATCGTCGCGCCGGTCACGGCAGGGCCTTGCGGGCCGTCGCGAAGCGCGGGCGGTTGTTGAGGTCCGGGTGGTCGGCCGCGTCGGCCCAGCCCCGCTCCTCGGCGAAGATCCACGGAACCTGGCCGCCCTGGGTGTCGGCGTGCTCGATGACCACGATCCCACCCGGCCGCAGGAGCCGGTGGGCGGTCCGCTCGATGCCGCGGATGGTGTCGAGGCCGTCCTCGCCGGAGAAGAGCGCCATCTCCGGATCGTGGTCGCGGGCCTCGGGGGCGACGTACTCCCACTCGGTGAGCGGGATGTACGGCGGGTTGGAGATGACCAGGTCGACCTGTCCGTCGAGCTCGGGCAGCGCGCTCAGGGCGTCGCCCTGGTGGACGGTGACCCGGGAGCCCTCGGCGTTCTTGCGGGTCCACCGCAGGGCGTCCTCGGACAGCTCGACCGCGTGCACGCGCGAGCGCGGCACCTCCTGGGCCATGGCCAGCGCGATCGCGCCGGAGCCGGTGCACAGGTCGACGATCAGCGGCTCGACGACGTCCATCGCCCGGACGGCGTGTATGGCCCAGTCCACGACCGATTCGGTCTCGGGCCGGGGCACGAAGACCCCGGGTCCGACCTGCAGCTCCAGGTACCGGAAGAAGGCTCGGCCGGTGATGTGCTGGAGCGGCTCGCGCGCCTCGCGGCGGGCGACGGCCTCCCAGTAGCGGGCGTCGAAGTCCGCGTCCTTGACGTGGTGCAGTTCCCCCCGCTTGACGCCGTGCACGAAGGCGGCGAGCTCCTCCGCGTCGAAGCGCGGTGAGGGCACGCCGGCGGCGGCCAGCCGCTGGGTGGCCTGGGCCACCTCGGCAAGCAGCAAGTTCACGCTGGTCCTCCGGGCTGCTGTCGTACGGGGGGTGATGCAGGGATCGGGTCAGTGCGCGGCCGCGAGCTTGGCCGCGGAGTCCGTGTCCACGCAGGCCTGGATGACCGCGTCGAGGTCACCGTCGAGCACCTGGTCCAAGTTGTACGCCTTGAAACCGGTCCGGTGGTCCGAGATCCGGTTTTCCGGGTAGTTGTACGTCCGGATCTTCTCGGAACGGTCCACGGAGCGCACCTGGCTGCGGCGCACGTCCGATGCCTCCTGCTCGGCGGCCTCCTGGGCGGCGGCCAGGAGCCGCGAGCGCAGGATGCGCATGGCCTGCTCCTTGTTCTGGAGCTGGCTCTTCTCGTTCTGGCAGGAGGCGACCACACCGGTCGGGATGTGCGTGATGCGCACGGCCGAGTCGGTGGTGTTGACGGACTGGCCGCCGGGGCCGGACGAGCGGTACACGTCGATGCGGAGGTCGTTCATGTTGATCTCGACCTCGACCTCCTCGGCCTCCGGGGTGACGAGCACGCCGGCGGCGGAGGTGTGGATGCGGCCCTGGGACTCGGTGGCCGGAACGCGCTGGACGCGGTGCACGCCGCCCTCGTACTTCAGGCGGGCCCACACGCCCTGGCCGGGCTCGGTGGCACCGTTGCCGCCCTTGGTGCGGACGGAGACCTGGACGTCCTTGTAGCCGCCGAGCTCGGACTCGGTGGCGTCGATGATCTCGGTCTTCCAGCCCACGCGCTCGGCGTAGCGCAGGTACATGCGCAGCAGGTCGCCGGCGAACAGTGCCGACTCGTCGCCGCCCGCGCCCGCCTTGACCTCGAGGAGCACGTCCTTGTCGTCGCTGGGGTCGCGCGGGACGAGCAGCAGGCGGAGCTTCTCGGTGAGCTCTTCGCGCTGTGCGCTCAGTTCCTTGACCTCGGCCGCGAAGTCGGGGTCGTCGGCCGCGAACTCCTTGGCCGTCTCGATGTCCTCGGCGGACTGCTTCCAGGCACGGAAGGTCGCGACGATCGGGGTCAGCTCCGCGTAGCGCTTGTTCAGCTTGCGCGCGTTGGCCTGATCCGAGTGGACCGAAGGGTCGGCGAGCTTCGTCTCAAGATCGGCGTGTTCGCCGACCAATTCCTCGACCGCTTCGAACATCGGGGGACTCCTGGGGTGAAAGTGCGAGAGGGCTGCACGGGGGCGGGGTGGCGGACGGAACGACGACAAAGGCGCCGGTCCGGCCGCCCCCGAGTGGACAGGGGGCGGCCGGAGACCGGCGCCTGGGTCGCGCTACTTCTTGGCCGCACCCTTGCCGAAGCGGGCCTCGAAGCGGGCCACACGGCCACCGGTGTCGAGGATCTTCTGCTTGCCCGTGTAGAACGGGTGGCACTCGGAGCAGACCTCGGCTCGGATGGAGCCCTCGGTCAGGGTGCTGCGAGTGGTGAACGACGCGCCACAGGTGCAGCTGACCTGGGTCTCGACGTACTCGGGGTGAACATCGCGCTTCAAGGTGTCTCCTAGATTCGGGAGGGCGCCGGGTCGCAGGAGCCGAATTGCGCACTGCGTGAACCGGGGCCGACAGACCAGTCTGCCAGGACCGGGCTGCCTGTCAAAATTCTGAGGACGCCTCCCTCAACGGGACGGGGTCTCCATCTATTCCGCACCGGCCCGCAGCCCGTGCCCGGCCCCGCCCGCGCCCCCGCGGACTGCGGCCCTACTGGACGATCGACCCGGCCGTGCTCTTGTCGCCGGAGGAGTTCACGGTGGCCTCCGCCGGGATCGGCCGGTCGGCCAGCAGGGCGTCCCAGACCATCTTGGTCTCCTTGGTGAGCGGGGCCACGCGGTTGGGGTCGCGGGGGTCCGTGGTCACCGGCAGCGTGATCATCTGCATGTCCTGGGCGTCGATGCCCTGGAGGCCCTGGGCGAAGCCCATGAGGGATTTCACGTCACCGAGCGCCTTGTCGGTGGTGATCGCCTTGGTGGCGGAGTCGGCGATGTCGAGCAGCTTCTTCGGGTTGTCGAACAGCCCGATGCCCTTGACCTGCTTGATGAGTGCCTTGATGAAGGCCTGCTGGAGCTGTATTCGGCCCAGGTCGCTGCCGTCGCCGACGCTCTTGCGGGTGCGGACGAGGCCGAGGGCCTGCTCCCCGTTGAGCTTGTTGGTGCCGGCCGCGAGGTCCAGATGGCTGGCGCCGTCCTTGATGGGCTTGGTGGTGGTCACCTCGACGCCGCCGAGATTGTCGATGATCTTCTTGAAGCCGGTGAAGTCGACCTCTATGTAGTGATCCATGCGGATCCCCGACATCTTCTCGACGGTCTTGACCGCGCAGGCGGCCCCGCCGACGGTGAACGCCTCGTTGAACTGGGTGCGCTGACCGCCGGGGTCGGTCTTCCCGCCCGGCGTCGCGCAGGAGGGGCGGGCGATCATGGTGTCGCGCGGTATCGACACGACGCTGGCCTTCTCGTGGCCCTCGTACAGGTGGATGATCATCGCCGTGTCGGAGCG
This sequence comes from Streptomyces sp. NPDC054932, assembly GCF_053610205.1. NCBI lineage: Bacteria > Bacillati > Actinomycetota > Actinomycetes > Kitasatosporales > Streptomycetaceae > Streptomyces > Streptomyces sp. NPDC054932. Next base: position 42,200 of record NZ_JBSGXU010000055.1, read on the forward strand.
GGCGGAGCCGCCGTCGTCCTGGCCGTACTCGCCGTTGGCGCCGCCGCGGGAGTCGGAGCCCAGGACGAGGATGTCCATCGAGCCGTTGTCGACGTTCTGCGGGCGGTCGGTGCCGAGGGCCTGGTCGATGTCGACGGTCTTCAGGTTGCCGTTGAACTTGAAGTAGAAGTAGCCGAGGCCCGCACCCCCCAGCAGGACCACCCCCGCAGCGCTCCAGGCGGCAACGGCGACGGCCCTGCGGCGCTTCGCCGGCTTGCGGCGGCGCCGGGCCGCGGCACGCCCGCCGTGGTCCTTGCTCTCCTCGGTCATGCTCTCCTCAGTCCTTGGTCCGGTCCCCTGGTCGTTCCGGCCCGCCGTCCACCCCGCGGTTCCTCTGACACAGACGGGTGTACGGCGCCCAGGGTTCCATTCCGGGCCGAACCGCACCGCAGGGCGCGTGTACCCCGAAACACCGCCCGGACGCGCGACAGCCCCCGCCGCGGGTGCGGCG
>NZ_JBSGXU010000056.1:0-42523 GCF_053610205.1 Streptomyces sp. NPDC054932
CCGAGCCCTGACCGCCGCAAGTTCCCCAGCCCTCATACAGCCAGCGAACTACCGCACACCCGACGTGACAAGACCAGATAACAAAGCACTACTAGGCTGGCGCCATGCGGATGATCGTCCGGGGCGCCCGGCTGCTGCACACCCACGGTCCGTCCGGGGCCGGCCTGCCCGACCACGGCCTGTCCGACGTCGAAGTCGCGGAGGACGGCCGCATCGCGCGCGTGATCCCGTACGACGATCAGAAGGAACCACCGGTCACCGGCGTCCTCATCGAGGCCCACGGGGGACTGCTCACCGCACCCTTCGTCGAGCCGCACATCCACCTGGACACGGCGCTGACCGCGGGCGAGCCGCGCCCCAACGCCTCCGGCACGCTCTGGGAGGGCATCGCCTGCTGGAGCGAGCGCAAGCGGACCCTGACCCGCGAGGACGTCATCGCGCGCGCCACCGAGGTGCTGCGCTGGCAGGCCGCCCACGGGGTGCTGCACGTGCGGACCCACTGCGACATCACCGACCCGGACCTCACCGCGCTCGACGCACTGCTGGAGGTGCGCGACCGGGTGCGGGAGTTCATGACCCTGCAGATCGTGGCCTTTCCGCAGGAGGGCATCGTCTCCTTCCCGGGTGGCGGGGCGCTGCTGCGCGAGGCCGTCGCCCGCGGGGCGGACGTCGTCGGCGCGATCCCGCACTTCGAGGACACCCGCGAGGACGGCGTGGCCTCGCTTCAGACGGCCTTCGCGCTGGCCGAGGAGCACGGCCTGCGGGTGGACGCGCACTGCGACGAGATCGACGACGAGCAGTCGCGATTCGTCGAGGTGCTGGCCACCCTGGCCCTGCGCACGGGGCTGCGGGAGCGCGCCACGGCCTCGCACACGACGGCCATGGGCTCCTACAACGGCGCCTACAGCTTCAAACTCCAGCGCCTGCTCGCCCGCTCCGGCATCAACCTGGTCTCCAACCCCTTCGCCAACCTGGGCCTCCAGGGCCGCTTCGACGCCTATCCCAAGCGGCGCGGCCTCACCCAGGTCAAGGAGATGCTGGCCGCCGGGGTCAACGTCGCCTTCGGCCACGACGACGTGATGGACCCCTGGAACGCGCTGGGCACCGCCAACCCGCTGCAGACCGCCCTCGTCGGGCTGTACGCCGCCCAGCTCACCGGCGGCGACGAGATCCCGCAGGCCTTCTCGATGGTGACGGATCGTGCGGCGCGGGTCCTCGGCCTCGGGGAGACGGAGTACGGCATCACCGAGGGCGCCCCCGCCTCCTTCGTGCTGCTCCCGGCCCCGACGCCCGAGGAGGCGATCCGCCGCCAGGTCCGCCCGCGGTACGTCGTCTCGCGCGGGACCGTCCTCGCCGAGACCCCGCCCGCGCCGACCCGGCTGAACTGGCCGGGCGAGCCCCCGTCCGAGGTCGACTTCGGCCGCCGCCTACGCTGACGCGCCATGACGTGGACTCCTGACACACCATCGGCCCGTGCCGCGCTCGAGATCGCCTCGGAGTACGCGGACGCCACCCTCCTGAACCACTCGGTCCGCTCCTACGCCTTCGGCGCCCGGTACGCGGAGCAGCACGGGCTGGCGCACGACGCGGAACTCCTCTACGTCAGTTCCCTGTTGCACGATCTGGGTCTGACCGCGCCCTTCGACAGCCACACCCTTCCCTTCGAGGAGGCGGGCGGCCACGTCGCGCGCGTCCTGACGGCGGGCCTGGGCTGGCCGGCTGCCCGCCGGGCGCGCGCCGAGGAGGTGATCGTCCTGCACATGCGGGACGACGTGTCCGCGGCCCAGGACGTGGAGAGCCACCTCCTGCAGGTCGGCACGAGCGCGGACGTCTCGGGCCTGCGCGTCGCCGAGTTCGATCCCGCCTTCACCGCCGACCTGCTCGCCGCCCACCCGCGGGGCGGCTTCGGCGACGCCTTCCTCGCGCTGGTCGAGGACCAGGCCGCCCGCAAGCCCGACTGCGCGGCGGCCGCGTACGTGGCCGGGGGCGCGGCCGTGCGAATCGCGGCCAACCCCCTGGAGCGGATGTAGGGGCGGCGGCCCACGGGTGCGGGGTTTCGCGCCGCAGCGGGTCACGCATATCGGTCACCGCGTCGGATAGCGTGCCCGCATGTCGTGGGACGAGGACGGAACACCGCACCTGCTCGCACTGCGCCGCACCGGCCGCAGCGAACTGGAGCCGGACCGGCTGCCCGAGATGCGGGAGCTGGAGGTGCTCGGCTGGGAGCCGGCGCCCGAGGACCTGCGCTGGGTGTTCCTCCCATACGTCTGGCCCCCCGCGGACCGCACCTGGATCCCCGACCGCTCCACGCACTGGGCGGTGGACACCTCCCTCGACGGCCACGGCCACATCACCGGCGTGGAGTGCGCCCCGCTGCCCGAGCCCGACCTGCGGGACCTCGACCGGGAGGCCGACGAGGCCCTCGTGGGGCTCGGCCTCCCGCCCCGCCCGCGGGGCCGCCTGTGGCTGCTGCGCCCGGTCGGCCCCTTCGACACCCTCGGGGCGCTCCTGGAGCACCTCGACGGCCTGGCCGAGGAGCGTGCGGTGGAGGCCCCCTCCGGGGCCTTCCTCGCCCTGGTCCGGACCGCACTCGCGGAACTCTCCGACCCCGAGGTGCTCTGAGGGCACCGCGCAGCCCTGCGGAGGGTCAGCCCTTCAGCCGGGCCATCCACGCCTCGACGTCCCCGGACGTGCGCGGCAGGGCGGCGGACAGGTTCCGGTTGCCGTCCTCGGTGACGAGGATGTCGTCCTCGATGCGGACGCCGATGCCGCGGTACTCCTCGGGCACGGTGAGGTCGTCGGTCTGGAAGTAGAGACCGGGCTCGACGGTCAGGCACATGCCCGGCTGCAGCGTCCCCCCGGCGTACGCCTCGCGGCGGGCGGCGGCGCAGTCGTGGACGTCCATGCCGAGCATGTGGCCGGTGCCGTGCAGGGTCCAGCGGCGCTGCAGGCCGAGCTCCAGAACCCGTTCGACCGGCCCCTCCAGCAACCCCCACTGCACCAGCTTCCCGGCCAGCACCCGCTGCGCGGCACGGTGGATGTCCTGGTACTTCGCCCCCGGTACGACGGCCTCGATGCCGGCCGACTGGGCCTCGTACACGGCGTCGTAGATCTTGCGCTGCACCTGCGAGAAGGTGCCGCTGATCGGCAGGGTGCGGGTGACGTCCGCGGTGTAGAGGGTGTGGGTCTCCACGCCGGCGTCGAGCAGCAGCAGGTCGCCGGAGCGGACCGGGCCGTCGTTGCGGATCCAGTGGATGGTGGTGGCGTGGGGGCCGGCGGCGCAGATGGAGCCGTAGCCGACGTCGTTGCCCTCGACGCGGGCGCGCAGGAAGAAGGTGCCCTCGATGTAGCGCTCGGAGGTGGCCTCGGCCTTGTCCAGGACCTTCACGACGTCCTCGAAGCCGCGGACGGTGGAGTCGACGGCCTTCTGCAGCTCACCGACCTCGAAGCCGTCCTTGATCAGACGCAGTTCGGACAGGAAGACCCGCAGCTCCTCATCGGTCTCGGCGGTGACCCCGTCGGTCAGCGCCGCCTCGATGCCCGCGTCGTGCCCGCGCACCACACGTACCGGGCCGCCCGCCCCGCGCAGCACGTCGGCCGCGGTGCGCACGTCGCGGCAGGGGATGCCGTACAGGGCCTCGGCCTCGGTGAGGCTGCGGCGGCGGCCGGCCCACAGTTCGCCCTGGCCGTCGAGCCAGAACTCGCCGTTCTCCTTGTCGGAGCGGGGCAGCCGGTACAGGGCGGCTTCGTGGCCGCCGTCCGTCGGCTCCAGGACGAGGACCCCGTCCTCCTTGAGGTCGCCGGTGAGGTACGCGTACTCGGTCGCGGCCCGGAAGGGGTACTCGGTGTCGTTCGAGCGGGTCTTCAGGCGGCCGGCCGGGATGACGAGGCGCTCTCCGGGGAAGCGCGCCGAGAGGGTGGCACGGCGGGCGGCGGTGCGGTCGGCCTGGGGTATAGGCCGCAGATCGTGCGCCTCGGTGTCGGCCCAGCCGGACGCCATGTTCTGCGCGAGCTCTTCGGAGACGCGCCGGGACACGGCGTTCTTCCGCTCGGCGACCGGCTGCTCGCCCGGCTGCTGGTCCTCGGCGGCCTCTGCCACGGTTCCTCCTCATGGGTGAACGGGTGTCCGGCTCGCATCATAGGAGCGGGGTGCGGGCCCGGCGGAGGCGTTTTCGCCACTGGGGTCCGGCCCGGCCGCAGCCGCAGGGCCGTCCCGCGCTCCCGTCGCTACCCTTGTCGTGAGGGGGTACTGCCGGGAGGCGATCTCATGGGTCGGCGCCATCACTTCCACATCGACCACGACGGACACTCGGTCAGCGCCACGGTCCAGACCGGGCACACCGCCGTCGTGGAGGTACTGGTCGACGGCAAGGAGACCGGACATGCCACCACGCACGACGACCACCCCGTGACCGTGCACGTCGAGCTGCCGACGGATCCTCCGACACGGGTATCCGTCCGCGCGACACCCGGCCCGGGCGTGCCCCGCTGCATCTTCGAGGCCCCCGCCATCGAGCCGCACATCATGTCGCCCCGCCCCTACTGACGGCGGCGTCCGCCACCGTCCGCCAGGTGAGGCGTCGCCTCTCAGTGGGCCAAGGGGAAGCCGGCGAAACCGTCCTCGACCTGGTAGACGAGGTACACGTTCTGCGATGCCAGCAGATCCTTCACGTCCTTGCTCGGTTCACTGGGCAGCAGCACAGCCGCCCGCAGGCCCTCGGGGTTGGGGAGGTGCCTGCGGTAGTCGGCAAGCTGACCGATCGCCATGCGGATGTTGGTGCGCGTGGTCAGTCCCTTGGCCTCGTACAGCACGTGATCGGTGATGTCGTACAGGTCAGGGGTGAGGGCGCCCACCTCACCGGCGATGGTGATCTGGAACGACTTGTGCACGTGGCCAGCAGCCTCAAGGTCCTTCTTGAACGCCTCCATCAGGAGGCCCTCACGACGCAGAACCGTACGCGGGCCCCCGGGAACGTCAGCGATCGTCTCCGAGGTGGTGTGCTGCTCGGACTTCTTGTCCTTCACGCTGGTCTGCGCGGGAATCACCGGGACAGTGTCCACATCCTCCACGTCGTTGCCAGCCGCCGGCTTGAGCCAGTCCTCTTCCTTCCATGCCGGCGACGACCCCGGAACCGGCCGAAGCCGGAACACCAGAGCATTGCGCATGTTGTGGTCCTGGCCCGGTCCGCGGCGAATCTCGACGGGGTTGATCGGGTCCACGGTCATCTGCCCGATGTACCGCTGGCGCATGGCGCCGCTACCACCCGGCACCTTGCCGTGCGCGACGAACAGGTGCAGTTCACGGCCATCTTCGACGTGGTACCGCAGGGACTTGTTGCGGCTCTTCATCTCCTGGTCACCGTTCGCGCCATAGCCGGTGTACAGGTACAGCGGACCGTACTCGTCATCCTCGGCGCGGCCATCGAAGGTGTAGCCGTACTCCTCGCCCGCGGAAGGGTCGGAGTAGACGAACACCTTCTTCGCCTCGTTGGCCGGCTCGATGCCCTGGTACTTCCCACCGCCGAAGGCAGCCACGACCTCATCACGCGTCGTGATCATCCCGGGCACAAGCTCAAACGTTGTCGTCATGGTCACGACCATAAGCAGCCCCGCCCGCATCCCGGCACCGCATTTCCCCCACCACGCAAACAGACGGCCCCACATGTCTCTGGCATGGCCGAATCCACTCCACCGACATCGCGCGAGAGCACCGACCTCGCTTGCTGGACACGTTCACCCGACAGAACGGCGGCGCACCGCGCCACCTGCGCACCGCGCTTCAACTCGCCGAACCGGGCCTGCCCGCGATGCCGCTGCGGGCGGGCAAGCTTCCCTTCGGGAACTGCCGCGCCTGCACCCGCTCGGCGTGCGGGGCCGCATATGAAGGCCGGCGGCGCGTGCGAGTGCCCGGCCCCTGCCATGGCTGGGGCCTCCGCAACGGGGACCGAGCTGGACTCCACCAACGTCCGGCGCGCCTTCCGGCAGGCGATCACCGTCACCGAGGCGGTCTGCCGGAAGCAGATGAGGCCCATGATCCAGACCGGGGCGACGGCTATGGACGAGATCTTCAGGGCCGCGCCGAAGGCGTAGTCACTCAGTTAGTCACCCAGACGCAGGAAGAGCCGGTGCAGATTGCTCTGCACCGGCTCTCACCTGGTCTTACTTTGTCGGGGTGGCGGGATTTGAACCCACGACCTCTTCGTCCCGAACGAGGTCCACCCAAGATCCCCACCTGCGCAGATGGCGTTTCCCCTGGTCAGGGCTTCGTCCTCGGCTGGCGTGAGCGAGTCCCGACAGGTACCGGGGAGCGGATCGGCTCCCAGTCGGCTCCCAGCGAGGGGCCGGGAGGAGTGCTCGGCAGCTGTCGGATTTCAACATCATCGGCAGTGTCGTGCTGGCTCAGTCCCGAGCTGCCTCGAAAGGCGTCTTCGCCTTCCATTGCGTACGGGCTCCGGGACAATGAAGTACGGTCGGCGAAGCCCGACTATTGGGAGAGGAGGTGGGCGCGCGTGTCGTACGAGCCCAAGCTGGCTGCTGCTCTCTCGGGTGCCACCATGCGCCAGCTTTCCCATTGGCGGCATGCCTCCGGAAGCAGCGGTGCCCTGCTGGTTCCTGAGCTCTCTGACTCCCGCCCGATCTTGTACTCGTTTCGGGATGTCGTAGCCCTCCGCGCGTGCGTTCGGCTGAGGCAGGAGACCTCGCTGCAGAGGATCCGCAAGGCGCTGAACACTCTGAGGGAAGACCTGGGGGAGCGAGAGCACCTCTCCTCGTACGTCCTCGTCGCCGACCGGGGCGCGGTCTACCTGGCGGACGCGGAAAACGCTGTCGACCTGAACAGGGGCGGCAACATGGTGATCCACGAGCTTGTCGACGTGCTTGCGCCCTTCTATCGCGATGGGCGACACATCCCCGACCTGTTGGCACCTCGAGAGCACGTGGCGGTCGACTCCTCCGTGCGCGGAGGTGAACCTGTGATCCAGGGAACCCGGATCCCGGCCTCGGAGGTTGCTGCCCTCGTCCGAGACGGCATCCCGCCGGAGCAGATTGGCGACTTCTACCCTGGCGTGAGCGCTGAGGCAGCCCGTGACGCCGCCGACTTCACGGACTACGTTGACAGCTACGGCGACAGCGAACCCCGGCAGGTCGTCGCTTGAGGCTGCTGCTCGATGAGAACGTGCCACGGCCCATGGCCGAGATCGTGCGCATCTTGTTGAAGGCGCATGAGGTGGTTCACGTCCACGAGCTCCAGGGCTGGGCTGGCACGAAGGACATCGAGCTGTACGCCAGGGCCAAAGTCGAAGGCTTCGAGGTGATCATCACCAACGACGCCAAGCAGCTCAGCCGGCCGCTGGAGGTTGCGGCGATCGCCGAGTCGGGCCTGCACCGAATCGAGTACCGGCAGAACAACAAGCACGGTGGCCTCGTGGGCCTTGGCACCGCAATAGCCACCGTCTGCGCGGCCCTGCCCCACGCCATCGCGGAGCTGGCGGAGGCTGACGGCCAGCGGCTTATCGCTTTGCGGTCCATTGACCCGAGTCGGCAGAATCGCCTGCAGACGACAGACCCGGCGGCGGCACCACCCAAGTTCTGGCCCTCCCGCTAGGCTGCGTCGGCGAGGGATTGCCCCGAACGTCTTCCCCAAGTGTTCGTACGGCCGTCCGGTCGTGGCCATACTCGCCCTGACCTGTGGTGGAGTTCTCTGGTTGCCCTTCGTTTGGACGGCGCCGGAGTGAGGCGAACGCAGCCACAGCCAGGACCCGGCCCCCGGAGGGGGCCGGCCGGGGCTCCTACTCCAAGATGTCCAGGGCTGGCAGGGCATCCACGATCTTCATCGTCTCCACGCTGACCGTCACGATCCGCTTGAGGAGATCAATGATGTAGCGAGGGTCGTCGGACCAATCGTTCGGGTCGTTGGTGAGGCCGCTCTTGCCCTTGGTATCAACCGTGAACTGATAGCGGTCAATGATCCATTCGATCGCGGACCGGGCACCTAGCTGGTATCGGTACGCGTCCTCGGGGATGTTGGTGAGGGTGATGCGGCCGTTGTAGATGATCGTCGAGCGATCCTGCTGCCCCTTCACCTTCGGGATCTTCATCTTGGCAACCCGATACAGGTCGTCCGGTGCCGAGTTGGATACGTCGCCAGTGATCGTCTCGACGATGCCGCGGTAGGGATCAGCCTGCTCGTAGTCGAGGTGCAGATCGGCGAGGTTGCGACCTGCTTCGGCGAATCCCCGGAAGTCGCGCACCCTGGGGATACGCGGGAGGGATTTCTTCAGGTCGGCGGCAAAGCTGGCACGGTAGGCGGGGGAGTGGAGTAGGCCGTAGATGTAGAAGAAGACGTCGTCCTTGGTGATCGTGTCGTCGGCGTACGTCTTCCTGTAGGCGCGGAGCGCAGCGTCAGTGACGTTGTCGACGCGCTCGTACTGCTCGCCCTCGCTGATTGTGGCGAACAGGTCATCATCGCTGCCGGCCTCACGATACGTGTAGCGAGCGAAGTGCGGGCCGACGCTCTTTGTGCCAACCGCGTGAAGATCGGGGATAACGTCCGTCAGTAGAACGGAGAAAGGCTCGTCAGACCCTGTTCCGGTGATGTAGAAGCCGAGATTCTCGTGCTGCGGCGTGGGGAAGATCCGTGGAAGCTGATAAACCGTGTTGTTCAGCTTCCGGTCGAAATAGGCGAACTGTCGAGTGAAAGGGCGGTACATGGAGACGAAGATGCGATCGTCCAAGAAGCGGTACTTCTCACCCTTGGCGATACGACCCTTGTCTGCTCGATCCCAGCTAATCCTCGTTGGGTCGAGATCAATGAAATTGTCAACGTCCGACGGCTTCGGCGCTGTAACTTTTTGGGTCTTGGAATGCTCGGCGAAGCCCTTGACCTGAGAATTGTAGAATTCGATCGTTGACGTCATGTTTTGCTTGAGCTGCAGCTCGGAGAAGTTGTATGCCCAAGCGTCGCGGCCCGTCTTGAGGCCACTGGAGTGTAGCTCAAAGAGTGGATCGGATTTCTCCGACTTATCCTTCTTGGCGATCGGCTGGAACTCGGCGAAGCGCTCGTCCCTCTGGTTGACCCAGTCCCCGTCTGTGTTTGGGGTGATCGTCTGCCAATGGACTGTGTCGAGGTCTTGCCCAGCTACGATGCGCAGCTTGTCCTCGCGGCTAAGGTAGTCATCGACGCTGCAATAGTGCAGGGCGCATGCGTCATTGGCGTCCCTGCCACCCTTGATGAGGATCAGAATCGCGACGGTATTCTGACTCCCAGAGCCGAAGATCTTGCCTCCTTCTCGCTTCCAGTCGTGTGTGCGCTGGTTGCCGCGAAGGTTGTAGCAGTAGATCGCATCGAACTCGTCCGTCAGGGATTTTCGCAGTCCATCGGCTGTGTTGCCGTCAATGTATCCGCCGTTAGAAACGAATGCGACGACTCCTTCATTCTCGATTCGGTCCGAAGCCCATCGAATTGCGCGAATGTAGGAATCATAGAGTGACGTCTTGAGGGTGGCAGTGGACCGCACCGCATATGTTTCGCCGATCCGCTTATCGAGTGCCTCGTATTTGAGATTTTGATTGGCGTCGTTGGCGCTGTCCTGGCCGACCGAGTATGGTGGATTTCCTACTACTACGGTGATGCCCTGCTTTTGCTGCTTCTTCGCCCGCTCGCTGTTTCCTTCCAATACGTCCATCCCGTCGAGCTTCGCCGTGCCCTCGGCGAGCTGGAAGGTGTCCGTAAGGACGATTCCCTCGAAGGGTTGGTATTCACCACCGGCGAGGTCGTGGAAGGCGGCTTCGATGTTGACCGCTGCGATGTAGTACGCGAGGAGCACGATCTCGTTCGCGTGGAGCTCACTCGTGTACTTGCGCAGCAAATCGCCCGGCTTGATGAGACCTGATTGGAGGAGGCGTACCGGGAACGTGCCGGTGCCGACGAACGGGTCGATGATCTGAACGCCCTCATCCGAGAGGGAGCGGCCGAGATGCTTGTTCAGGGCCTGCTCAGTAGCGCGGATGATGAAGTCGACGACCTCGATCGGCGTGTAGACGATGCCGAGGGCGTCGGCGGTCTTCGGCAGTGCAGTCTTGAAGAACTTGTCGTACAGCTCGACGATGACGCGCTGGCGGCCCTCATGGTTGTCGATACCTTCGGCGCGGACCTTCACCGACTCGTAGAAGCCCGCAAGGGTCTTGGCTTCGGAGTCCAGGCCCTGGTCGTCGAGGATGTCGAGCATCCGCTGCATGGCTTTCGAGACCGGGTTGTGCTCGGCGAACCCGTAGTCCTTGAAAAGGGCGTCGAAGACCGGCTTGGTGACGATGTGCTGGGCGAGCATGTCGATGGCGTCGGTCTCGGAGACACCAGGATTTATGTTGGCCCTCAGCTCGCCCACGAACTCGTCGAAGGCCGCTTTCTTCTCGGGGATTGCGAGCGCGGCTTCGATGCGGGTGACATGTCGGCGGGCGATGCCCGCGATGTCCTTGGCCCAGTCCTCCCAGTAGTGGCGCTCGCCTACCTTGTCAACGATGCGGGCGTAGATGGCGTCCCGCCAGTCGGTGACGGAGAACAGGGCATCCTGGATGCCCTGGGCGCTCTGGGCTTCCTTGTCCTTGGCATCCTGGCCGGTGTCAGCGGTGCTCGAGCCGTCCTTGTCGCCGATCGTCTCGTCGTTAGGCCCGATGCTGCCGATGCCGATCTTGTTGTCAGGCCTGTTCTTGTTCAGCTCGATCTGGTTGACGGTTGCGTTGAAGCGATCGTCGTGGGCGCGCAGGGCCTGGAGGACTTGCCACACGGTCTTGAAGCGCTGGTTGTCGGCGAGCGCCTTCTCGGGCGGCGTCCCAGCCGGCACTGCGACGGGCAGGATTATGTAGCCGTAGTTCTTGCCCGGGGCCAGGCGCATCACGCGGCCGACGGACTGGACGACGTCGACGACGCTGTTGCGGGGGTGGAGGAAGAGGACGGCGTCCAGGCTGGGGACATCGACCCCCTCGGACAGGCAACGGGCATTTGACAGGATGCGGGCGTTGGCCGGACCGGGGTCTTGCTTGAGCCAGTCGAGCAGGACGTTGCGCTTCAGGGTGTTGAAGGTGCCATCGACATGGTCAACTTCGCAGTGCAGGACGTCGTCATCGGCGTCGTCGTAGGCGTCGACGACCTCGTTGAAGCGGGCTGCGATTTCCTTGGAGTCGGCGATGGAACGGGCGAAGGCGACGGCCCGCTTCATGGGCGCCTCGTCCTCGGCGAAGCCGGATCCGTCGGCGAAGGTGCCGGTGCGCTTGGCCATCGCGTTCCAGCAGCCGATGATTTTTGCAGCATCGTCGATGTTCAGCTCGGACGCACCGCCGGCGAAACCCTCCTGGAGGGTCTTGGCGACTACGCCTTCGTCGATGGTGAGGATGAGGACCTTGTAGTCGGTAAGTAGGCCCTGCTCTACGGCCTGGCCGAAGCCCAGGCGGTGGAACTCCGGGCCGAACTGGTCTTCCCTGTCCATCGACGCCAGAGCTGCATCGGCATTCTTCGCATCTGTCTTGGTGTCCTCGTTGTAGATACGAGGGGTGGCCGTCATGTAGAGGCGGCGGTCCGCGCCGAGGTACTCATCGTCGTGAACGCGGACGAACGCGGACTCATCGTGGCCGGCGAGGGTGACACCGGTGGTGCGGTGTGCCTCGTCGCACAGGATGAGGTCGAAGCGGGCCAGGCCCTTCTTCTGAGCCTCGGAGATCGTGGCGATGGACTGGTACGTGGAAAACACCACGGTCAGCCCCGGTACCGCCTCGACACTGGCCATCTGCTGGATCAGGCGATTGGGGTCCGTGGTGGCGGGCAGAGCCAGATCGTGGGTGGACATGTCCTTGTCGTCGCCCTGGGGCTGCTTGCCGACCTTCGTGTCCGAGCAGACTGCGAAGCCGCGCAGTGGGACCTCAGCCTCGAACGACCACTCGCGGAGCGTCTGCGAGAGCAGCGCGATGGAGGGGACGAGGAAGAGGACGGTCGTGTGCTCGCCCTCACCGGCCGCGGCGCGCTCCTGCTGGAGCCGCTCCACGATCTTCAGGCCAGTGAACGTCTTGCCCGTACCGCAGGCCATGATCAGCTTGCCGCGGTTGTGGTCGGCGAACCCCGCGAAGACGTTGTCAATGGCCTCGCGCTGGTGCCTGCGCGGCTCCTTCTTGGCCTGCAGCTTCATCTCAAGCGGGGCGCCGGCCTTCGGCATGTGCCACTCGACGGGGCTGTTCGCGATGTCAGACAGGCCGAGACGCGTGACCGGAATCTGCTGGTCATTCAGGGCCGCCTCGGCGTGTACTCCCCACTTCTCCGTCGTCGAGATGATCATGCGGCGGGTGTACCCGCCCTTGCCCGAGGCGGTGAAGAACGAGTCGATGTCGTCCTTCTGGATGGTGTGCTGTGGCTCGTAGAACTTGCACTGGATGGCACAGAAGCCACCAGTCTCGCGGTCCTGGGCCACCAGGTCGATGCCGGTGTCCCGCTTGTCGTTCTCGGCCCCCGGCCAGTCGGCCCACATCCACACACGGCTGAACTGCTCGGTCCACTGAGGGTCCGTGCTGAGGTACTGGAGCATGAGCTCCTCGAAGCGCGTACCGCGGTCGCGATTCCCGGCGGAGCCATTGCGGATCGCCCTGATGACGTCGTGCACCGTCGTGGTCGTGGCCACTGCGCTTCGTTTCCCTCACTGCCAGAGGCACGCGAAGTCGCGTACCGAGAACGTTTCACTAGAAGTCCTTCAGAACCCTACTGGCAGCTGAAGACATCACGCACGTACTCCGAACGGCATTCCGTCGGGGTGGCCCACGTGCCTCGTCGGTGCCCGCTTGTCGGCTCGTCCGCGACGGTTCGGCCCCCTTTAGATGCCCCGCTTGCCCGACTGCTGAAGGTTTCCAAGGACCTGCTCGGCAACCGTGGCGGCCTGAGCCTTCATGTCCTTCTCGGACACCACGTGCCCCGGGGAGTACCTCTCCACGAAGAGGAACTGGCCGGAACCGATGTCCACTGAGAGTGAGGCCCGCCAGTCGTCGCCGTACATGATCTGCTGCGCTGCCAGGCGGCCCTTGATCTCCACTGGAACGGCCTTCGTAGGGCTGGGCTTCGTGCCGTCGGCAGTCTGAAGCAGGGCTTCCTCGCTCTTGAACAAGGAGACGACATATCCGGCGGCATTCGTGGTGGTCGGCGTCATGGAGAAGTAGCAGGAGATCTCGCCCTTGCCAGACATAGGCGTGGCCTCGCGGACGCTGATCTCTTTCTGCTGGGCGTCGGTGAGGACGATCTTGCAGATCGAACTCTCGTTCACAGCGTCGGTTGCGATCGGAGCCGCAGGCGTGAGCTTGCCTGGGTCGGCCGGCTGTCCGGCGTCCGAGCATCCTGCCACCGCCAGGACGGTGAGCGACACCAGTGAGAACATGCGCAACCTCGGACGCACTGAGACCCCTCGTCGCGTTGAAGAAAGCCCTGGCCCGCATGGCTGCAGGCGGAACGATCATCGTAAACAGACGATCTTCAGCCCAGCCCTTCGTCGATCGACTATGGCTGGAACGGCACCCTTGGCTGGTAGGCGTAAGCCCCGATGGCCAGGGCGTGGCTGCTGACACCGCAGCCAATAGGGAGGCTTGCGCCGCCGAGCAGCGACCCCAGTGGAAGCAGGCATCCGGCAACGGGCACAGTCCCGTCGCCGAGCGGGCCGCTTCACATGCGTCAGGAGTTCTCTACTGTCGTGGCCGTCCATGCTGAGGACGGAGGCCGTACGCGTGCGCCGTGTCTACTGAAGGGATTGCGCCCGACGACCCGACGGTGTTCACGGTCGACTTCCACGCTGCCGGAGCCCGGCCTCCATACCGGAGCTGGTGCTGAGGACCAGTCGGGTGCTTCGGGCCGCATGGCCCGGAGGGCGTCCTCGCCCATCCCATGGTTCACGCCCCCGCAGACGCAGTCACAAGGCGAACTCGGTGACGCGGTTGCACAGGCTGCCGAGCCGCAGAACGGTGCGCCGGCTCCGTCAGGGTGGTGTCGGCACAGCCTGGACAAGCATGGAGTCTGCAGATACCAGTCGAGGCATCCGACAGCACCAGTCAGCTCACGGTCCAGGACTGCGAGCATCACGGGTATGGCGTCTTCCAGGATGGTGACGGTGCTCCAATATTCCACGGGGGGCGCGTTGCCGAAGATCGCCTCTCGGTAGCCGGAAGCGAACGTGCGCGCCGTAGCGTGGTCGCTGATTGCGCAGAGGTCCGTACTCAGACCCATCGGGCGAAAGCCTCCGATCACCAACGCGTCGTCGGACAGATGAGCCCATCGGTTGCCGGTGGTTCTGCTCTCGAAACGGCCGCCGAAGATCTCCTGCCACTCGCGGACCATACCGGTGAGCACGGTCCGCGTGTCACGGCCGTCCGAGAGCCAGCGCTGATCGGCCGGTGCTGTGGCGAGAACGCCAGTGAGCGCTGTCTCGGCTCGCTGGGTCTTCTTGTCTGTCCTGACGTGTGCCTTGCCGCGTGGGGAGTTCAAGTAACACCTCTCATGGCAATGTGCACGACGGTGAGCGGGATCCGATCAGTCTGCTACTCCTGCTTGGCAGGCGGGCTTGAACGAGCCGGCAGTTGGAGAAGCTGGCGGAGAAGCGATGGAGATGGCCTATTGCAGTCTCTGTCGCCAGGGATGCTCTGGTGCGGTCACCTTGAGGGCGTCCAGCAGCCAAGCCCTCTGGTCCTGGTCCAGCGACGGGAGGACCGCGTCGAAGTCCATCTCGTCTTTCTCTCTGGTTGTTCTTCGCCTTGTAGAAGAGCTGCATCTCGGGGGTGAGGTAGGGGGTGCCATCCGCGGCGACGCGACTGAGACGGGTGATGGGCATCCGCACGCGGGGGTCGCGTCTCGATACCCATTCGTCGCCGACTGCATCGTCGAGCATGAGCTGCACCGACCAGGGCGAGTCTGGTGTTCGGCGACACCAGATGTCATGAAGGGGCTCTTCGAGCATCTCGCCGAAGCCCCATGCGCGGAGCTTGCCGGTGCCTGGTGGGTCTGCGACGTGGAGATCCCAGCCTGGCAGGCACTCCTGGGCTCGTGTCTGATCGCGCCGCAGCACGAGAACGTCGAGGTCTCCATGCGTCCGCAGCTCGTGCCCGACGAAGAGTTCGATCGCGCGACCGCCGGCGATCCACCACGGGAAGTTGGCCTGCTTGAAGACTTCCGCCATCTCGCTGGCTGAAGCGGGGCTCCACTCCCCAAGGTTGTTGCTCGTCACGAAGCCATCGTGTCAGTGGTGCGACAAGTCGGCATGCGTCTTGGGTAGAGTCCCGCACCGACGGCCATCGGGGTTGCCTGGACCCGAACGTCCGTCATTTCCAGGCCTGTTCCTTCGGGCGAGGCCACGGAGTTTCGTGCGGCAACTCACATCGCGAATGGACGCTCCGCGTAGGCTTGATCACTCGATGTAGATCCGTAGCCTCTGAGAAGAAGGTCGGAGTGACAGTGGCCAAACCCTTCGTGCCTCAACCGTTGTGGTCCCCACTGGACGAGTACCTCTGGCACTCATGCGACATCCTCGCCGACCTTGTCGAGGGACGGCTTGCCCGGCGCCCCTTGGTGGCCACGACGGCGAGGCTAGGGACTGGCGAGCGCGCCCTGGCCGTCGGACCGGGGCAGCGCCTGACGTGGCGGGCACTCGGCAACGGTCGTTACACCCACAACAGCGTCACCGCGTTCGGCAGCCCGGCCTGGGTGATCGGCAGCATGGTGGGATCGGCACTCGGGAACTCCGCCCGCCGCAACCAAGCAGCCCGCGACGCCCAGCCGCGCTGGGTGCAGGACGGAGCCGGTGAAGTCACCATCACGCTGCAGCGTCTGCACTTAGCGCACCCGACGAGCGGGCTCGACATCGAGTGGAAGGCCTTGAGCGCGATCGATCTTGCCGCTCCTGATGTCTTCCAGATGAGCTTCACCAACACCCAGGGCCGGCACATGACCATCCGCGTGCACACACCGTGGGCTTCGCTCATCTTCGCGCTAGCCGCACTCACCGCGTTCCCCGCCCATCCCCGGCTGCTTGGCCGAGGCTGGCTGCCTCCAAATTTCGAACAGCGATGTGCCCAGATGGGGCGGCCGTGCCGCTCGGCCGCCGACCTCATGGTGAACGGGCGGGCGACGGACTGACCCACTCCCCGGCACAGGTCTCCGAGGAGCCACAGATTCGATGTGTCACTTCAGCGGCCCCCGCCGAGGATGCTGAGATGCGCCACGAAGCCGCTTGTCAGACTGTCGAGGACGGCCTTGCCCTTCTCTGCCGAGGCAGATGAGGGGTAACCGATCACCCCGGACTCCGTGTACGCGCTCATGCCCTGGACCAGGAGGAAAGGACGGGAGCCGCCATCGTGGTCTGCGGAGGCGAAGCCGTCCCGCACAAGCTCCGGGGCGGAGTGGAGCAGGACGGATGTCTCGATCTCGCCGGCGTGCATGTCTGCGTGTCGATCGGAGACAAGTCCAGCGTGGTCGCGGGCCCGGTCCCAGTCGGCCCCGAGTGGGAAAAGGGAGACGGCGGGGCCGTCGACGTTCGCCTCCTGGACGATGTTGGACAGGACGTAGTTGCCGCCGTGGCCGTTGATGATCACGAGCTTGGTGATGCCGGAGCGGGCGAGGGACGCCCGGATGTCGTCGATCAATGCGCAGAGGGTCTTCGCGCTGATGCTGACGGTGCCGGGGAACGCGGCGTGCTCGTGGCTGCACGACACCGTGATCGGCGGGAGCAAGTGCACGGGGTAGGCGTCGGCGATCTCCTGGCCGATGATGCATGCGATTGCTGTGTCGGTGATCAGTGGGAGATAGCGGCCGTGCTGTTCGAAGGAGCCGATGGGGAGCACGGCCACCATCGGCTGCGACTCCTGGATGTCTGTGCTCGTAGTGGTCGGCAGCAGGTTCACGACACTCCCGTGGCGGCTGGAGATCATCTCTTGCTCGGGCGAGTATGAACTGCTGGCTCAGCCGAGGTGGGGGAATGCGCCGGCGAGGTAGTCGCCGATCTGCTGGCGCATGCTGGGGTGGATGTCGTACTGGTCGAGCTCGGCGGGCTGGATGAAGCGGACGCCGTCAGCCTCGTCGTTGACCGTTGGCTCGCCACCTACGGGGCGGCCGATGTAGGTGTTCTCGTACTGCTGCCGGATCTCGCCGTCGGTGTAGGCCACGATGTGGCGGGGGTTGGTGTAGACCCCGAGGAAGCCGGTGATCTCGGCGACGATGCCGGTCTCTTCGAGGCATTCGCGTACGGCGCACTGTGCAGCCGTCTCGCCGATGTCCTGGGCACCTCCGGGTAGCGCCCACTGGCCGGTGTCACGGCGGCGCTGGAGAAGGATGGCGCCGGTGTCCTCGACGACGAGCAGGTTGCTGGCAGGAATAAGGGTGTTCGCCTTCGGTGCCGCGGGGTCGTTGTAGTACTCAGTCCTGCCCATGTGCGACGGTCCCCTCCTGGTGGGATGCCAGGGCCGCGGCGGCGACCCAGACGGCTTCGAAGCATGGTGTCGTGCAGCCTCACCGCGTAGCCGGCATCGGGCAGCAAGGGTCGGCAGTATGTCAGGGAGGCGCGGATCTTGGAGGCGAGGTGTTGCCAAGACCCCTCCTTTCGGTCCCGGATGGCAGCACAGGTGTAGTCAGGTCCCTGTTTCCGGCGACTGCCCGTGTTCCAGGTAGGCAGTCAGGCCGTCCGTTCGGGCCTGGATGCCTGCGGCGATTCGGCGCGCGAGGCGGGGGATGGTGAGGTCTGGCACCTGTTCGGCGCCGTGGAAGTCGTAGCTGCGGAGCTCGTCCGCTTGCAGTGCGATCTGTTGGCGGTGGTCTGCGTCCAGGCGGCCGCCGTCGAAGAGGTAGAGGACCTTGTCGCCCTCTCCTGGGTTCGGCGCCCAGTCGACAACGAGCAAGCGGCCGATGTGGGGCTTGATGCCCAGTTCCTCATGGACCTCGCGCACACAGGCTTGTCGGGGCGACTCGCCCTGCTCGACGTATCCGCCAGGGATGTCCCGGTAGTCCTTGTACGACGGCTCGACGAGGAGGACTCGATCAGCTTCGTCGAAGAAGAGAGCGCCGGCCGCCATGCGGGGGTGGGCCATCTTCGCTTCGTGCTCGTTCTCGCTCACGGATTGGACTCTAGCCGCCCGCCACGATGCGGAGCCTGCGGGCCAGGTCGGCCAGGGGATGGGACGGCTGGCCTCTGGTACCGCGTATCCAGCCGATGACCAGTTCTCGGCTCATGTAGTGGTGGCGGACCTGCTCGGGGGCGACCTGTTCGGCTTCCAGCAGGACGGCCAAGGCTTCGTCAGTCCGGTTCCAGGCACTCAGCGCCCTGGCGACTTCGAGGCTGTGCCGCGCACGCCGTTCCACTGGCATACCGCTGGTGTCGATTCGCGGACCGAGGTCCGCGGCGACCTGAATGTCGCCCAGTTCGCCGGCTGCGGCTACACAGTGGATGGCCACATTGGTCGGTCCGAAGGCTGTCCACAGGTGGTTGGCATCGGCGCTGAGGCGCTGCGCGGTCTCGTCCGCCTCTCGGAGGAAGATCTGCGTAGTTGCCCGATCCTCTGCCCGGGCTGCGGCCATCGCCCCGGTGAGGAACAGCGTGCCGTATACGGAGAGGTACTCGTCGCTCGCGTTGCCCAGCTCCGGTTGCATGACGGCAGCCGCGTCGTTCACCAGCTGGATCGCTGCCGTGAAGCGTCCGGTGGCCAGTAGGCAGTGTGTGACCGCGCGGAAGAGTGAACCTGTGACCTCGCTTCGGCCGCTGTGCTGCGCGGCTGCCAGACCGCGGTCAGCCGCGATCCACGCCAGCTCGGACTCTCCGACCTTGCCCAGCACCATGGCTGCGCCGTGGTAGGCCAGGGCGAGTAGCGCGTGAGCCTCCTCCCCCTGATCCCCCGAGTAAGCGCGGGATGCGGCGAGGGCGTCGGCCAGGACGAGGGGGAGACGTCGAGTAGCGAAGCCGTAGCGGGACGCCTGGTAGGCGTCGAGCACCTCGCCCACGTTGGCACGAAGGTCCTGCAGGGCAGGTGGCTCGTCATCGGGTGCAGACCCCAGCAGGGGTGTGAGCTGCTTGTAGTCCATGAGCGCTTCGCGCAACGCGGCAACGGTGCGATGGCCGCTGTCGGGCGACCATTCCATGAGAGCGGGCTCGGCGAGGAGGTCTCCAAGGGAGACATCGAGGGCGTCGGCGAGTGATGTGATCACCGAGAGGCGATCGAGCTCGATCCGATTGTTCTCCGCTTTGCTCAGCCAGTCCGTGGTACGGCCGACAAGGCCGGCCAGTACCTCTTGGGAGAGGCCGCGACGGCGCCGATACCAGGCGACGCGCTCGCCGATGGTCAGGTTCTCTGTCATACCTCGCATGTCCTGATCATCACCTCGTGGCCGAAGTGGACCCCGGAAGGTTTTTCCGGGGTGTCGTGGGGCGCCCTGGCTACTGTCGCAACAGACCGAGAACGCCGCTGGGCGATGCGAGCAACTCATCCTGCATCAACTGGCTTTTGCTAGTGACACTGGTCCGTCCCACCCGTCTTCTTCAGGCAGAGAGATCGGAGATGGCAAAGCCATGAAGCCCGCATCGCAAGGCCCCGAAGGGGTGGTCCCGGCCGTATCGCGACGCCACGTGACCGTCGAGGCCGCCGCCGGCTGGAGCTCGCTGCCGGAGTGGCTCACGGTCCATGCGCTGGTGATCGACACGGGCACCGGCCGCCGGGGCGAGGTGCAGCCGTGGCCCTACTACTCCGAGAGGCCGCCCGCCAGCGCCTGGCTGCGGCCGGAGGGCGGCGGAAAGGAGTGGATGGCCCCGATCGACGGCCTCCGGCCGGCCCGCGACCATCCGGCCACGTGAAGCCTCAGCAGCTGTGGCAGCGGTTCGAGTGGACCACCGGGAGTTGTTTCCGCTGCGAACGGCTCCATGTAGAGGTGACCGTCATCGGCTCCATCGCCGTGAGCGGTGTTGAGGCCGAGATCCACGCGTGCAGGAAATGTGTTTTCCGCCTGGAACAGCTGCACTGGGTACTCGTCGAGAGAAGGTCTCGGCCACTTGGCCGATATCCCTCTCCGGGCCTCAACTGACAGGCACAGAAGGGTGTTCCGCCGCAGGTAACCTCAAGCGGGCGAGGCGCTGAGCGCCCGTCATATGGCTTGCCTGAAAGCTGAAAGGGAACCGATGGCCCAGGATCAGGAAAACACCGTGGAGCGCACTCTCGTCCTCCTCAAGCCCGACGCGATGGTCCGCGGATTCGCGGGGAAGATCATCGCTCGATTCGAGGATGCGGCGCTGAAGATCGTCGGCATCAAGATGAAGCAGATGGACGCCGAGTTCACCCGGCGCCACTACTTCGACCTGGAGGAGCGGCTCGGTGCCGAGGTCTATAACCTGACCTCCACGTTCATGCAGCAGGGCCCGGTGATCGCGCTCGTGCTAGAGGGCTTCGATGCCGTCGCCACCGTACGCAAGATCGTCGGGAGCACCTACCCGAACGAGGCCCCCGCCGGCACTGTCCGCGGCGACTTCTCGCACTACAGCCGGGGCGCCAGCGCGGCCTCTGGCAAGGCCGTCGCGAACCTGGTCCACGCCTCCGGCAACAAGGCCGAGGCCGACCAGGAGCTGGAGCTGTGGTTCGACAAGGACGAGCTTCACGACTACCGCACCCTCGCGGAGATCTTCACCTACTGAGCCCGACCGATGTCACCGATCGGCCGTCGACGCGTTGAACACCACCAGGCACCAACGTAGGAGAGAAGACGTCATGACCAACCCGACCCGCGTCGCCTCTGTGGCCGAGCTGGAGAGCATCTTCCAGCAGGAGCTGGCCACCGACCGATGGGCCGCGACGGAGACCGCCTTCGCGCTCGCCGTCCGCAGCCGTGACACCGGCGACTGGGAGAAGTCCCGCGAGTGGGTGGCGCAGTGCCTCCAGCTGCTGGAGGGCTTCCCGGACGAGACCGAGGAACAGGTCGCCACCAAGCGCGTGTCCGTCGGCGGCGTGCCGCTCCCGAACTACCTGCACGAGGGCGTCGTGCGTGACCGCTTCGGCGAGCTCGCCTGACGCTCCTGCCCTGTGGCGGTGCGGCACGCACCCGCGTACCGCACCGCCCGGACGCTTGATCAATCACACACCGCACTGAACTGAGCCAGCCCCGCTTTGCCTGGCTCGGGCGGATCACCCATGCCCGATTCCGTAAGGGAGCCACTGTGGCCATCGAGATCGAGATGCGCGCCCGCTTCGACAAGGACGCGTACGAGCAGCTCCTCGCGCGTCTGACGCAGGAGGCCGAGGACCTCGGCTGCGACGACAAGAACATCTTCTTCTACGTGCTGCCCGACCAGCTGCTCAAGGTCACGGACAACATCGCGGCCAGCTCCGCGAAGATCACGCTCAAGGCCGGCAAGATCGGCCAGGGCGCTGCCTTCCCGGAGACCGAGTTCGCCATCGGCCGCGAGGACGTTCCGGCCGCTGTGCGGATTTTCAATGCCCTCGGCTTCGAGGACGCCATGCACCAGGCGTTCAATCAGCGCCACAACTTCCGCTTCCGCGGTGTCGAGATCGCCGTGAAGTGGAGCGATGCCTGGGGGCACCACGCCGAGTTTGAGGTGCTGCTCGACGACGAGGCGAGCACCACCGCGCGGGACGAGGCTGTCGCCCGCATCGGCGCCGTGGCCGATGAGCTGGGCGTGCACCTCATGACCGAGGAGGAGCTCGCCGAGTTCACGGCCGCCTTCGAGGCCGCCGAGCAGGCTCGCAAGGAGCAGGCGGCCCAGACCGCGTCCGTCAGCTAGGCATCCGCTGTCGCAGACCACCGAGGGGGTGGGCCCGATGAGCACGACCTCGCCGGCCGACAGTCTGGTCGAGCTGGCTGCCCGTAAGCAGCTACCGCACCACCAGTACACCGATCCCGCCACCGTTCGCTGGATCACCGCGAACCGGCCGGTCTTCTCGGACGGCCCGCCTCCCCGGCTGCGGAAGACCTCACAGTCGCTCCTTTCCCGCTCGGCCATCCCTGCCGGGTGGCTGGCCGAGGCGAAGTGCCTGGACTCCCTCCACGGGATCCGGCACGCGATGCGCACCGCCGCGCTGGCCGCGCTGCTCGCGGAGTCGGCCGGGCTCAGCGAGGACGACACCGCCACGCTGGTCCTGGCCGCCGCCGTCCACGACTGCCGTCGCCTCCACGACAAGGACGACCGGGGCCATGGGGCGCGTGCTGCCATCTGGCTCACGGACAACGCCGACACCGTCTGGCCCCACTTCGGGGTCATGGCGACGCCCAGCCGGATCGCCACCGCCGCCACCGCGGTGCGGCTCCACGACGTGCCGTACGACGCCTTCACCGAGGACGATCAAGCCGATCACACCCGAGCTGAGGTCATCTGCGACCTCCTCAAGGCCGCGGACGCCCTGGACCGCTACCGGCTGCCGAAGCTCAGCTGGTGGCCTGACCCCGCCCAGGTACGCTCCGACGCCTTCAACGGTTTACGCACGACTGCCTTCGAGCTGGTTGTCCGGTCCGAGACCGCATGGCTGGCCGGAGCGAGCAGCACGGAGGCGGTCCTCGTAGGACTTGCGCAGCTGGAGCTGACCCGCTGATGGACTTCCTGGACGCCTACGAGCAGTGGGCCGATGCCCACGCCTTCTTCGATACGACGCTAATCCCCAGCCCTGTGGACGGCCAGGATCCGCTCGCGGAGCAGGCTGCGGCCTGGGAGAACAGGCTCGTGGCGGAGACCCCGAACGGCTGGCTGCTGCGGGACAACGCCCTCTTTCGTGCCTTGGGCGGGGACGGCAAGCTGCACCTGTTGCACGTCACACACGCTCTGGAGCAGATCAGCGAGCACGGCTCGCTCTATCCCTCCGGGGGCTGCCTGGTCGGCAGCGTGTACTGCGCGCCCCTCACCCCGACGGAGCGCGGATACCGCATGCACAACCTCGCCGAGTACGTGCTGACCAAGGAGGCCCCGGCCTTCGTGGCGCAGGCCGGCACACCGAAGCGTGTGCCGACGCCTCTGATCTTCGAGATCAACCTGCCGCCCCAGGCGTACCGCGGGCTGGCCGGCGTGGACTACCTCCGCCTCGGCTCGATCCACCTGCAGATCTACAGCCGCCTGGAGTACCTGCTCTCCAAGACCGAGCGACACCAGCTGCGCGAGACCATCGTCAGCAGGATCAAAAACTCCACGGCCTTCCTCGCCCTGGCGGCTGCCGTCGCCTACCAGGGCGCCGCAGTCCAGCCCAGCACGTTCCTGCGACTCCTCGACGAGACGATCCCTCGGCTGCCGATCCTCGGGTACGTGTACTTCGAGGCCCTGGCGGAGTACCTGATGCTGCACTCCACCACGCAGCAGACGCAGGAGAGGGCCGAGCTCGGCGAATTCAACAACTGGCTTTACAAGGACATGTTGTTCGCGTCCTTCCCGCACATGGCGGGCAAGTTCGATCTCGCGAAGTTTCGGCCCTCACCGGACGAGCTGGGCTCGCTCCTTGCTCGGATCGACCCCAGCCTCGACGCCGCTCACGCCGGTGCCTACCTCACCGAGCGGATCAGCCACCTCGTCGCGGCCCGGCTGTTCACGCCCGGCCAGGTCCCGGAAGCCTGGCACCACACCCGCTGGGAGTTCGACAGCCTCTCCACCCAGCTCGGCCCGCTCCTCGGACACCTGATCCACCGCGAACTGCGGACCTTCGGGCGGTACCCGGACTTCTACTTCTACTTCGACCAGCACAAGGCGCTCCAGGCGTGGAACTACTGGAACCACATGGACATCATCGCGCCCTTCAACGGCACGATCCCCAAGGGCGAGATCGGCATCAACCCTGCGTACCCCGATCTCGACTACCGGGTCTGGCGGGCCGAGCAGGACGACCGCGGCCGGCTCCATCCCGCCGAAGAACTCGACCTGACCATCGCCCCGCGCCTGGTCGACATCAAGTACACGCTCATGCGCAACAACCAGTGGACCTCACCCACCCCTGCCACGGCCTGAAGCGAGAGGACGCATAGCTGATGAATGCCCACCGCACGGACGGCTGCACCGTCGATCTCCTCGGCGAGCAGATCACGACTCTCCTCGCCGACCCTGCCACCACCCACGGCCTCGCGCGCACCCTCCGCGCTGCGGCCAAAGAGATCGAGCTCAGCCGCTACCACCGCGCCAGCCAGAAGGCGTTCCCCAGCGGCCTGGTCGACGCCGCACCGAATAAAGTCCAGGTCGGCGGCGGAGCCCACCGCCTCGACGGCTTCTGCAACATCGACGCCGTGCCGCCCGCCGACTTGCTGTGGGATGTCCGTGAGGGGATCCCGCTGCAGGACGACTCCGTGGACGTGCTGTTCTCCGAGCACTTCCTGGAGCACATCGACTACCCGGTCTCCGCCAAGCAGTACGCCCGAGAAGCCCACCGCGTCCTCGCCTCCGGCGGCCGTCTCATCACCGGGGTGCCGGACGCGGCCTTCGTACTCGGCCAGTACCCGGCCGGCCCCGAGCAGGCCGAGGAAATGATCTCCCGGTGGTACGGCAAGCGAGACTGCCGCAAGGACATCAACACCTACCTTGACCTGATCAACTACGTCTTCCGCGACCAGGACGACGACCCCACGTACAACCCGCACTACTGGGCGTACGACTTCGAGAAGCTCAGCCAGCTGTTCACCGAGGCTGGCTTCGCCACCGTCGAGCCCTGGGACTTCGACCCGGACCTGGCGAACCCGAAGAGGCAGTGGGCGAGCGTGTACGTAGTCGCGATCAAGTAGCGGGCTGGTGAACGCCTCGTTGGGCTTCCGCCTCAGGAGGCCCGACGAGGTCGGGTTACACACCTATTGCGTTGCAGGTGCCGTGCCCGCTTCCTATCCTCGTGGCCAACGCGTAGACGGAGACGAGTAGCCGAGGATCACGCGAGCAGAGAGAGCCGCCAGTAGCTGGGAAGGCGGACTCGCGCCCGAGGCGAAGACCCTCCTGAGCGCGGGGAGGAACGGCCCTTGGCCCAATGCCCCGCCGGCTCGCCCCCGTCACAGGGCGGAATGAGGCTGCTGCTTACAGGCGGCGGCGAAAGTGCGGTGGTACCGCGAGTTCCCTTCTCGCCCGCACTCCCAAGGGATCATGACGACGCCCCTGGAGGGCTGCGATGATCCACACCACGAGCCGCGTACTGACTTCTGACCTACGCGGCCACATCGACCAGACCGTCTCTGTCTCCGGCTGGGTGAACGCACTCCGGCTGCAGCGCAAGATGCAGTTCGTGATCCTGCGCGACCACTCCGGCATGGTCCAGGTGACCCACAGGCGCGACGGCGGCCCGCTGGAGGCTGTGCTCGAGTCCCTCACCCCGGAGTCCGCCGTACGGATCACCGGACGCGTCGTGGACGCGGCGCAGGTCAAGCTCGGCGCCCTGGAAATCGTCCCCGAGGCGGTCGAGGTGCTGAACGTGGCAGAGACGCCGCTGCCGATCGACGAGCAGACCGGGCCGGAGCATCGGCTCGACTGGCGCTTCCTTGACGTCCGCAAGCGGGAGGCCGCGCAGATGGTGTTCGCCGCGCAGACGACCTTGGAGCAGGGGCTGCGCGAGTACGCCATGCAGAACGGCTGCACGGAGATGCACACCCCGAAGCTGATGGGTACCGCCTCGGAGTCCGGGGCGGAGGTATTCAAGCTCGGGTATTTCGACCGGTCGGCGTACCTGGCGCAGTCGCCGCAGTTCTACAAGCAGATGGCGGTGGCGGCCGGCATCGACCGGGTTTTCGAGATCGGTCCGGTTTTCCGGGCCGAGCCGTCATTCACCTCCCGGCACGCGACCGAGTTCACCGGTGTGGACGTGGAGCTGTCGTGGATCGACAGCGTCGAGGACGTGATGGGCTTCGAGGAGCGGATGCTCGCCCATGCCATCGCCAAGGTGGCCGAGGTCCACGGTGCGCGGATCCGAGAGGTGTTCGGGGTCGAGGTCATCGTGCCGGAGACGCCGTTCCCGCGGATCACGATGGCCGAGACGCAGGAGGTTCTGCGGGCCGGCGGGTGGGACCCGGAGGGGGTGAAGGAGGACCTGGACCCGGACGGTGAGCGCCGGATTGCCGCACACATGAAAGAGCAGACCGGGCACGAGTTCGTGTTCATCACGCACTACCCGGCAAGCATCCGGCCCTTCTACCACATGCGCCCAGAGGGACAGCCAGACCTGACGCTCAGCTTCGACCTGCTCTGGAAGGGCCTGGAGGTCACCACCGGGGCCCAGCGCGAGCACCGCTCCGACGTCCTGCTCAAGCAGGCGGAGGAGAAAGGCATGAGCACCGAGCCGATGCAGGACTACCTGAACATCTTCCGCTTCGGCTGCCCGCCCCACGGCGGCCTCGGCGCCGGCCTCGGCCGGATCCTCATGGTCATGATGGGCCTGGACTCTATCCGCGAAGCGACCTTCCTCTTCCGTGGACCGAACCGCCTCACCCCCTGACCGGGGCCGTATATGCCGCTGCTCCCGCCGCCGCTCTGGCGGCAGGAGCAGCTGGTCGGCGTTTGCGCCGGCTTACGGGAGGTTGCGCTCCCGCCATATGGCGTCCATTTCGGTCAGGGCGGTCATCGCGTTGGCGATGGTCTCGCGGGTGACGGAGCGGCCCGGTGCCTGGTACTGGGGGTCGTACTTGGCAAAGGTCCTGCTGCCCCGTGTCTGTGCGAGAGCCGTCACGACATCGCACAGGAGATAGGTTGCAACCCTCCGCTGCCGTACGTCTTCCTTGATGCATTCCCTGTGCTTGTTCCAGGCCTGAATCGCGGTGAGTTCGCCCGTGATGACCCGGTCGGCGAGGTCAGGGGCCTCAACGCGCAGTCGGGCCAAGTGCTGCTGGCTGGCTTGTGCACGAACCTTGTTGGCGAGTGCGATCTCGTGGGCCTCGTCCAGGCTGACGGCACGCGTGATCACCGGGTCTACGAGGTTAGGCTCGTGGCGCATGACGAAGTCGGCCAGCTCCAGTCGGCCAGTGGAGATACCGGTCTTCTCGCTGAGGGATTGCATCGCGGCCTCTGGGGCGAGGTGCTCATTCGTTTCGGTGCTGGCTTGGGCCTTGGTTGCGATCACCGCCGCCTGCCCCGTGGTCAGGTTGCGCTGGCGGAGGTTGATGGCCAGGGCGTATCCGTCGGGATCAGCGCCTTCGTAGGTGGTGAAGCGGGGCTCGATTCCGAGGGCCTTGCAGACGGCCAGTCGGTTGCGACCGTCGAGCAGGACCCCGTCGGGGCCGAAGACGATCGGGTGACGTAGGCCGTGGGTCTTGATGGACTCGGTGAGCTCGTGGAGTTCCTCGTTGGTGAGCGGCGGGAACATGGCAGTGATGGGGTGGACGTTCAGGGTGGTGCTCCTTCTGGTGTGGGTATGCCGACAGCACCGTGCGGCTTGGTGGGGTTGGGCGAGGAGCCCGGGTATTTCAATGATCTGGAGAATCCCCGGTTTGGCTGACCGGGGTTCGTCAGCTATATATGCCGACCCCGTCGTGCGAGCAGGAGCGGTTTCGCATGGGCGCGCCGTCGCTGCTATCGCCCGGGTAACGGTGCACACGTTGGCCGGTCGAGCTGCCCTGTAGGGACGGCCCGTCTGGCGGAGCGCGGGGCGCCAAGTGCGGCGCCTTGGAGGTCAGCGTCGTGGGCGGTTCGGCGGGGCTGCGGGGGCGGTGGGCGGCTGCGTGCCGTGTCCAGGCTGGCCGGTCCACGATGCCGTTGTGCGTCGGCGGGCGGCTTCGGCGCGGGGGTTTGGGCTGGGGTTGCGGCCGGTGTGCTGGAGGCGGGTGATCAGGACGCGGGCCGGTTGACGGGCTGTGCCGAGTTCGCGCTGGGCTGCGGCCTCCTTCAGGAGCTGGTGGGGTTGGTGGCCACCGGCTTCGGCGTCGGCCAGGAGGGCGGCGAGGGCGGGCCAGCTAGGGTCGGCAAGGATGCGATCGGCCTGGTCGGGGACGGCGGCGCGTACGTCGTGGGCAAGGGCGCGGCGGGCTTCCTCCCTCGGCTGACGCTGTTCGAGTACGACGACCGTGGGTGTGAGCGCTTGCTCGGCGGCTGCCTGCAGGTGGTGGAGGGCTTGCCGGGCGGCGTCGGCCTGGTGGGCGTGGCCCTTGGCCTCGTGCCAGCGGCCGGCCACGATCCCAGCCCACAGGAGGGCTGCGATGAGGGCTGCGAGGGCGCTGCCGTCGGGGCCTGTGGCGGTGTGGACGATGTCGCGGGCCGCGTTGCGGATGGCGCGGGCGGCACGGTCTTCCGCCCGGATCTGGGAGCGCTGGGCGCGTGCGAACGCCTTGGATGCGGCGTGGAGTTCGGCGCGGAGGTGGGTGGGGGCTTTCTGGGCGGTGGCTTCGAGGAGTTCGCCGAGGGCGGTGATGTGCGCCTGGGCATGGGTGTCGTCGGCGAGGTCGGTGCGGAAGCTGTCGAGGGCTTCCGTGGCGTGGTGCCACGGGGTGGCGGGGCGGTTGCGGCGGGCGGTGGGGTGTTCCTCGGGCTGGCCGGCTTCGAGGCGGGCCTGGAGCTTGGGGAGGGTGAGGTCCGGGGCGATCTTCCCACCGGGGTGGAAGATCTGTTCGCCGTCCTTGTTGAGGTCGCCGGGGCGGCCTACAGCGTAGCCGAGGAGGTCTCCGGAAGGGCCGCGCCGGGGCTTGACCGCGATGCCGTCGGCTTCGAGGTAGGCGAGGAGTTCCTCGGCTGTGCGGGCGTGGGGGATGGCAGCGCGGATGCGGCCCTGGAGCCATTCACGGCTGGTCTGCTCCCAGCCGAGGCGTTCGGCCTTGTGCATCTCGGCCTGGGTGGGGGCGCGGGTGCCGGTCCGGTCGCCCTTCTTCAGGCGGCGCAGGCCGTAATCCTTCTCGATCTGCCGGCACGCGTCGCCGACGCGGATACCGCTGTCGTGGAGCTTGGGGCGGCGGCCGTCCTCGCGGACGGTGGTGGCGAGGATGTGGATGTGGTCGTCGGCGTGGCGTACTGCGATCCAGCGGCAGGACAGGTCATCGCCCTCGGGCGCGATGCCGGCCGCGGCGACGATGCGCTGGGCGATCTCGCCCCACTCAGCGTCGGAGAGGTGGCGGTCCTTGGGGGCTGCGCGGACGGGGCAGTGCCAGACGTGGTCGGTGATCTTCTTGCCGAACTCGCTGTTGCGCAGGCGCACGGGCTCGTCGAGGTAGCGGGCGAGCTGGGTGAGGGTGGCGTTCTCGTCGCGGCCGGGGTCGGGCATGGCGAGCATGGCGAAGCCGGCCACGATGTGCGGGTCGGTGTGCTCGTCGTGGCGGCCGGGGCCGTAGAGGTAGGCGAGCAGGCCACGGGTGTTGGCGCCGGAGGGCTTGATGGCGGCGATCACGAGGGTCAGACCTCCCTCGGGTCGGCGGGCTCTCGCAGGGCTTCGGCGATCAGGACGAGCAGGTCGTGGAGCTCGTCGAGGCGCTGGCGTATGTCGGGCGGGGTGAGGTCAGTGTTCAGGGCGCGGGCGATCTGGTTGATGTTGACGCCGATGCGGTTGCACTGGCGCAGGACCTGGGCGCGAAACACGTGCTTACGGCGCCGGTCCTCGGATAGCGGGAGGTTGGCGGTGAACCGCCCGTAGATGAAGGCGAGGACGATGTCGGCGGCGAAGCCGGATACACCCTTGTAGCCGTGCTCGGCTGCGGCCTCTTGGAGGCGAGGATGTTCGTCGTCGGTGAAGCGCAGGGGGCCGACGCGGTCGGAGCGCTTGTTGCCGGTGAAGCGGCGGATCGTGGGCTGGACGCTCTTCACCGTCGGCTCGCCGGCGGCAGGCTCGGCGCTGCGTACGGCGTGGAGGATCTCGCGCTGGACGGCGTGGAGCGTCTCCTGGTCGGGGCCGCCTTCGGACCCGACCTCCTGGTCCGGCGCCCCCTGGCGCGGGGCCGTCTCCGCCACCCCCGGGGCGGAGATCCCCGAAGGCCGACCTTGAGTCGGACTCGGGGTACTACTGGCTCCGCCAGGAGCCGTCCTGCCGAACGCGCGCCGCCAACGGTCGGTCAGCGTAGACGACTTTGATGACGGCGAGGGTGTGTCGCCGACGTGCTGCGAGGCGGGTGTCACGGGTGGTTCTCCTGCAGGGTGAGGTGAGAGGGCGATCGCCTCGCGGTTCCGAGCAGGCATGTGCCGGGACGGGATGCGGGAGGCTGTCCGGTCCCCGGATCGCGTGGTGGCGGGCGTGGTCCCCCGAAGGCGTTTGGGGCGAGGGTCGGGGAATTGGGGATCACTGCAGCAAGGCGAATCGGGGACCGTCCGGAACAGGGGGCGGCGGGGATCGGCGCGTTGGGGACTCGGGCGAGCGGCGTGCGGGGCGCGGCGGGGGAAGCGTGGGGACCGAATGGGACGGTCCCCGTGGTCACTGGTGAGGGGACCGGTCCCCTTCGGTCCCGAGATCCGATGACCTGACGGTCCCCAATGGGATCTGGGGACGGTCCCCAGATGGCGGGACGTCCCGACGGTCCCCAACGCGGTGATGCCGGGCGGTCACCGGGACCGAGTCTGCTTATCAGCCGTTTGACCTGCGGAAAGAATTCGGGACCGTCTCGATGCGGAGATCGGTCCCCGCGCCGTTCTCCGGGGCAGGTGCTGGTTGCGGGGACGGTCCCCGTTTGCAAGCGGCGATCCGCGACGGTCCCCGATCGGCTGTGTGTTCGGGGACGGTCCCGTTCCGTACGGGACCGAGGGGTGTGTCTTGGGGACGGTCCCCTCTCAGCGGGGACCGGGGACCGGGTGTGGTTTTGGGGACGGCCCCCCGAGTGGTCCGGCTTGGTGGCTCGGTCCCCGATGCGTAGGGGACCGTGGCGGTCAGGAGTCCGACGGCTGAGTGCGGCGGCGGTCCGGGCCGGTGAGGATGACGCGGGTGGTCATCTCCGCCAGCCGGGATGCGACGCGGTCCCCGACGGCTCCGCGTAGCTCGGCGATGGGGAGGTTGGTGGTGATCAGCGTCGGGAGCATCTCGGTGTAGCGGCGGTTGATCAGCCGGTACGTCAGCTCCTCGGTCCACTCGGACTGCTTGGCCGCGCCGAGGTCGTCGAGGATCAGCAGCGGGCATCTGCCGAGTTCCTGGATCTCCCGCTCGGGGTCGTGGTTGGGGCGCGGGCGGAACTGGGCGTGCAGGTCTGCGGAGGTGACCGCCTGCCAGCTGAGCCGGACGCCCGCCATGAGAAGGGAGCGGACTGCTCCGTACGCCTGGTGGGTCTTGCCGCTGCCGGTGGGGCCGGCGATCAGCAGTGAGGGCCCGTAGGAGATGCCCCGCGTGCCGCCGGGGCCCACCCGGCCCATGCCGGTGACTTGCTCGGCCCATGCGCGTACGCCGGGGTCCGTGGCGGTGGCCTCCCGGTAGCGGGGCGGGATTCGCCGGTCGGCCAGCTCCAGGGCGGTCACCGGTTCCGCTACGGGCTGGGCGGGGGCCGCGTCGGGGTCGATGCCCTTGGCGGCGAGGATCGCGTTCAGGCGGGCAGCCAGGAGCCCGGCGCGCTGCGGTTCACGGGTCGCTGTGGTCACAGGGCACCTCCGTAGGCGGCTTCGGGGTTTGCGGGGTTGGCGTAGGGCCGGTGGCCGCCCCGGAGCGCGGCGGCCGTCTGCGGCGGGTTCATGGCCTCGTTGACCAGGCTGGGCAGCACGCTGGGGTGCAGGGCCCTCTCCCGAAGTCGCGCCAGCCCGGTGCGGATGTGGGCCGGGTCGATGCCCTCGGAGAGCAGCTTGTCGACGGTCTTGCCGAGCTGGCCCAGTACGGCGGCGGGCGGTCGGTTGGGGCACGCGGAGGCGTACTCGGCGACGAGTTGGGAGGGGGAGACGGTGTCGTGTGCTGGGGCGCTCGCGCCCCCCAACGGAGTTGATCCTAGATCCACGTTCCTAGGTCCTAGATCCGGACCGTGAGGGCTCACCGCGGGCTCCCGGACACCTCCCTGCGCGCTCCCGGAGGGATCACTGAATCCGCTCTGACCTGCGGATATGTGGATGGGTGAGGGTTCGTTCCGTTCGGGGGAGGGCTCGGCGAGGGGTGCGTGAACCTGCATGGTGCCCTCACGGAGACCTCCGTGCGTCGGCAGTGAATTCGCAGGGACTCGACCGCCTTCGTGGCGGGGGCAGGCCGGATGGCGGCTACCGCTCGGCCGGTTGACCTTCTGGTGCATGGAGAAGGTGACGATGTGCAGGTACCGCTTGCCGTCGTCGCCCTCATACCGGCAGATGAGCTCGGCAGTGTCGAGCTGGTTGAGGTCGTCCTCGACCTCCAGAGCGCCGTGCTCCGGGCGCAGCGACCACAGGGCTCCGGCGATGACGGCGGCCTGGTCGCGGAACCGCCCGTGGTCGTCGGCTTGGGTGAGCAGGCCGAAGAAGGTCCGCTCGGCGGCGATGCTGACCTTGGCGAGCGACTCGGAGATGAACGCCTCCGGCTTGATGGTGCGGATGCGCGCCATGCCTATCGCCCCGCCTTCGCGCAGTAGGCGAACGAGGTCCTGGGGACCGGCAGGGGGGCGCGGACGGCCACTTGGGCCGTGCGGTGGGGCACAGATGTTCCTCTCGATCGTCCAGCGGGGAGCGGCAGTTCGGTGGGGGCTCGGATGGTCCGCAGCGCATTGCACCGGAGGTCGAATCAATTCCCGAACCGGGCGCGTGGACAACATAGCCACACCCACTTCGGACAAGTCCAGCGATTCCGGTTACGAAGCAGCACCAGTCGAAATGGCGCAGGGGGAATGCCATAACGGTAGGGCTGGATCCCCGGTTGACCAAAAAGCCGGCGCCGAATACGGAGCGGGAAAGATCGCACCGCGAAATCCTTGACCGCTGCCGCTAGTGCCGTCTATGTTGCCGCCCGCTCCCACGTCAGACACCGTGCGGCCTGTACATGTGGTCCGTCTGGGCGCATGGCGCCGGATGTCCGAATCACCTGGACGCTGTCGGTCGCCGACCTCCTCCGCAAAGTCATGGACCTCATTAAGTCCTGCGCGAAATGAAGCGGCGGGGCTTTATACCCCACGATCCCCGGTCACCCAAACCGGGGAATCGGAGTTACAACAGACGCATGCCCAAACACCCCGCGAAAATCAGTCCTGACCTGCCCCGCCTGTACCGCCCCGAGGAGATCGCCGCAGCTCTTGGCTGCTCCGTCTGGTGGGTCAAGGACCGGGCCAGTCGGACGCTCATCCCCTGCTCGCGAGTCGGCCGCTCGTATCGCTTCACCGCCGAGCACCTCGCCGAGATCGTCCGTCTGCACGAAGTACGGCCGGCCCAGCGCCCAGAACCCATCGGATCAGCCGCCGCCCCAGCCGCCCCACGTACCAGGCCGGTCCCGACGGCGGCCCGCCTCCGCGCCCGCCCGCCGCGCAGGACCCGGCAGGACGAGTTCGACACCACCGCGTAGTAGAGGGATCCGAAGGGGGAGGGAAGAGTTGGGTTTCGCGGAGAAGCGCGGAAACTACTGGCGCGGTCGGTACAAGACCGAGCCGGGCAAGCACAACACCGTCGTCGACGACACCGGCGCGACGATCAAGTTCGCCACCAAGCGCGAGGCCAAGCGGGCAGCGGACGAAGCGGAAATCGGGTTCCGCCGGGGAGACGTACGCGATCCGTCGCTAGGGAAGGAGACCTTCGCCGAGTACGCAAGCCGCTGGTACGCGGCCCAGGACCTAGCAGCGTCCACCATGCAGAACTACCGCCGCCACATCGAGGAGCACCTGCTCCCCGTGTTCGAGGACAAGGCTCTCGCCGGCATCCTCCGCACCGACGTCGCGCTTTGGGAGAAGCAGGAACGTGCCTCCTACGCGGCCTCCAGTGTCAAGACCTGGCGCGCGACCCTCCACCTCATCCTTGCCGATGCCGTCGACGAGGGGCTCATCGAGGCGAACCCCGCCGCGAAGCGCCGAGGACGGGGCAAACGCGCCGGCCGTTCCGCCGATCGCGGCCCCGAGAAGGTGGTCACCGACGCGCTCGGCGTCCTCCTGATCGCCGAGCGGGCCGCCCTCCTTGCCGGGCGGGACGACGAGTTCGTCGCGGTGCTCCTCAAGGCGTACACCGGCATGCGCTGGGGTGAAATCGTCGGTCTGGAGACCGAGTTCGCCCGCCGGGGCTCGGTACGTGTCGAGTGGCAGCTGTACGAGCTCGACTCGGGTGTGATGGTCCGCTGCCCGCCTAAGGACGACAGCTACCGCACCATCGACGCCCCCGACTGGCTCTCGGCCCTCGTGGCCGACCACGTCGCCCGTACCAAGCCCAAGCCGTGCCCGTGCCATGGCAGGACGTACGTCTTCCAAGGCCAGGGCACCGCCCGCACCGGAGGCCACCAAGGTG
Source organism: Streptomyces sp. NPDC054932 (assembly GCF_053610205.1). Classification (NCBI taxonomy): domain Bacteria; kingdom Bacillati; phylum Actinomycetota; class Actinomycetes; order Kitasatosporales; family Streptomycetaceae; genus Streptomyces; species Streptomyces sp. NPDC054932. The sequence goes on from NZ_JBSGXU010000056.1 coordinate 34,251, forward strand.
CGAAGCTGGTCGACGTAGCCCGCCGCGCCGGCGTCTCCACGGGAACGGTGTCCAACGTCCTGAACCACCCCGACCGCGTGCGCGAGGTCACCCGTACCCGCGTCGAACTCGCCATTACCGAGCTGGGCTTCGTACGAGGCGGTGCACCCTCGGAACACGCCGCCCACTGGCGCCGCAACGGCTTCGCCACCTGGCTCTTCCACCCGGCGACGACGGGCTGGTACCCGAAGAAGGCGCCGCAGGAGCCCCGTCCCGTTCCGCTCCTCGGCGACCCGTTCCCGGGCATACCGGTCCGGGGTCGCAACGCCCAGGGTCGCGCCGACGCCTGCTGGACGGCCATCGCCAGGGGCCTCACCCCGCACGGCCTGCGCCATTCCCACCGCACGCACATGGAGGACCTCGGCACGGAGAAGGTCCTCATGGACGAGCGGATGGGGCACATCGACGGATCAGTCTCCGCGCGCTACGCCCACGTCACCCCGGGCATGCGCCAACGCCTCATGGCCGGCCTCACCCAGCAATGGGAGGCAGCCCTCGACGCCCGCCTGTCGATGGCCCCGAGGTCCCCGGTGCGTGCGCTCGACACACTTTTGCGAGCTCGATCTGCTGCGCGATAGCCGCTGGGCGAATGCCGTGCTCGAACGCGGGTCTGCCGGTACGCGTCCGGCCGGACGTCAGGTGACCAGGAGACGCCGGAGTTCGTCCACCGGCAGGCGGGCTTCCTGAGCGGCGGCGCCCGCCTCGAAGCGGACGCCCTCGGTACCCAGGACGTCTGCGGGAGTGTCTGCACGTTTCGTGTCGGGCCACTGGAAGCCGGTGCTTACACGCCCAGCGGCGGTGAGCACTCGCCAAGCGTTGGGGCACTGTCCGCAGGTCGCCAGGTGGGTTCCGACTGGGACGGCGTGGCTGCCGATCACGGTCGCCACATCCCCGTAGGTCGTCCACTGACCGGAAGGGATGGCTCCCAGAAGGGTGTGCAGACCCGACCAGTCCTTGCGGGTACCGCTGAGCTGCTTGGCCAGGGCCGCGAGACTGGTGCCCGCAAGTGCTGCCCACTCACCGGGGTCGACGGTGTCCGGGACACGGTCGGTATCGACGTCCCACCAGGTCGTGCCCTGTATCCCGTCGGCCTTGCGGCCGGTCACGCTGATGAAGATGTGGTTGGCCAGCCCGGTCGGCGTGTACGACTTGCCGTCGGCTTCCCAGGTCAGCGGCTCGGCGGTGTTGTTGCTCCATGTGACGCTCGCGCGCCTGCCGTTCTCGTCGACCCAGGCCCGGATGTCCTCGCGGATGGATTCCGGCACGCCGTGCCTCGGTACCAGCTGCAGCCGAGCCCCATCGGGCAACAGCCCGGCGTCGACTAGAACGTGCACGGCGTTGCGGGCGCGTGAGCGTTCCTCCAGTTTCTGGGCTGCGGCCTTGGCCTCGATCCGGGCCGGAGCGAGGGTGAACTCCTCGACCTCCGGGGTGGGGTAGACCTTGGTGAATCCGGCGACGAGCTGCCCCTGGACCTTCCAGAGGCCGACCTCGATGAGGTCGATGTCGAGGTTCATCTCCGACAGCCACACGACGGTGTGGGTGACCTGCTTGGGGAAGCCAGCCGCAATGATCACTTGGCGGGGGCGCTGGAGCAGCTCTGGACTCCAGTCCCCGTCCACGTGGTCCAGGAGGCGCTGCCGGCACTCGTCGAGTTCGAGGCTCTGGCCCCTGCCCTTCAAGAAGTCGCGGTGCGCCTGGGCCAGGGTGTCGAGGTCGAAGCGGGACACCAGGGCGGCGTAGGTGATCGCTTGGAGGTGTACGTCTCGGTCGGCCGTTCCCCGCTTCAGCTCGACCACCACGAGGCGCCCGGTGGCATCCAGGCCCAGGACGTCCAGTCGGTCCCGCGCCGGCACCCCGTCCGTGTCGGCCCACCGGTCGAACTCGGCGGTGATGACGAGTACCGACTCTCCGAGGACCTGAGGGTGCGCGATCACCCACTCCTGGAGGTGCTGTCGTTCGAGGAGCCCCTCCGCTGCGAGCGCGGTCGGCGCGACGGGCGCGGCCGAGGCCCCTTCGACGGTGAAGAGATGATCCACGCTGTCCCCCTGCCCCAGTCCGTCAGCCAGGCGCTCCCGCGCCGACTGCCCCGAGCCTACGTGCGGGCCGTGCCCCGGGGCAGTTGCTTCCGGTAGATCACGGACGGGGCGGGGCCGACTCCGAAGTCGGCTCGCCGTCGAGATCTTGTTGATGGGCATCCGGCGGCGCCGTCGACCTGGCTCAATGGAGGCATGAAGATCGGGGAGTGCTGGGCCTATCGGGCCAAGCCGAAGGAACTGGGCGGCGCCCTGCGCCAGGTGGAGATCGTTCGAGTGGGCGCCTCCGGCAGGTCAGGAATCCACGTGCGGTTCCTGGACGGTGATGAGGCCGGACTGCAGGAGTGGGTCAGCGCCGGCTGTCTGGTCACGCTCTGGGCTGACGTCGACGCCTTCCGTGCGGATGACACGGCGGAGCTCGCCCTGGCCGAGGCGTCGAGGGAGGTGCGGGGGAGTGCCGAGTTCGAGGCGGCGCGGATGATCCTGGGCTTCGTCCGCCCCAAGGGGCGGCTACGGCTGCGCAAGGCGGTGGCAGACGCGGGTGTGCTGGAGCTCGGCCACCTCGACGAGACAGCGCCGCTGATCGCCATGGACCCCGCCGAGCTTCGCGGCGACGCCATGGTCCACGAGGACCGCAACGGCCTTTGCCTGGTCGGCTGGCCGGTCGCCGAGCGGATCGCGCGGCAGGTGGCGCAGCGCTTGACTGAGGAGGTCCTGCCGGAGGTGGACCGGCGGCAACAGGCTGTGGACGATGAGCGCGCTCGGCCCTCCTGGCAGTCGTACCACCGCCGGGACGACCGCAAGCTGGACGCGGAGGCGGCCGCCCTGCGCACGGTCCGGGAGTGGTGCGGGGAGGAGAAGGCCGAGCGCTACGACGAGCTCGTCGCCCTACGCGCCGAGGTGCTGCGCCTTGGCGAACTGGTCGAGCAGGCCGTGAAGGCGCTCCGAGACCGTGGGCATGGCGTCATCGCCTCCACCATTGAGCGCGGCCTTGGGGTCCATATCTCCAGCCTTGGTCCTGACGTACGTCGTTGAAGCCGTCACGCCACCGCTCGGGCTCCGGCTTGGGCGGTGCGGGCTCCACCGGTGGCTTCACCTTCTCCGGGCGGTGCGGATGCCAGCCGTCGAGGAACGGCCGCAGCTCGTCCCCGGTGGGCTCGGCGTGGAAGTCCCGGGCACCGAGCCCCTTTCCGTTCAAGGTCGGGTCCAGGCGGGCGGCCTCCGCCCTGCCCCACGCCGACCACTCCCGGAGCCGCTCGGCCTCGATGGGGTCCTCCGTCTGGGCGGCGGTCTCGTCCAGCGCGTTGCAGAAGGTCCGGATCTCTCCTGCGGCTCGCCACTGTTCCAGCGCGGTGCCGAAGTGCTCGGCCCGAGCGGCGTCCACCGCCTTGATCGAAGCCACGCCGACCGCGGCCTCCCACTCCCGTTGGGCGCGCTCTTGCCTCTCGGCTTCCAGTCGGCGGTTCTCGGCCTGCTGCCGTTCCCGCTCGTCCTGGAGCCGCCGCTGTTCGGCCTCCCGCTCCAGCCGGACCCGTTCCTGCTCATCGGCCCGGGTTCGCAGCGCCCGGAGGACCGAACCGATCTGGTCCTCAAGCGGCTTCTTCTCGGTGTCGGCCCACTCCTTCTTCCAGCCGTACTGATAGCCCTGTTGCTGGGCGAGGACCATCTCCAGTTCCCCGGACGGCTCGAACCGCTGCGCCGGGACGACCCGTTGCCAGTCGTATGTGCGGCGGCCCGCCGTCTTGGGCACGTACCGGACCTGCTTCTGCCGTTCCTTGAAGGTGATCTCGTACGTACGGCCATGGATCGTGAGCAGAGGCTTCGGCTGCCTGCGCTTCTTGGACACCGCGATCTCCCCGTGCAGGGGGAGGGCCTGCTCGGCGATGAGGCGGAGCAGGGACAGCGCGCGGGGAAGGACTCCCTCGGAGATCTCGAAGGCGCTGTGGTCCGCGGTCACGGCAGCGAGGACGTCGTCCACGTCGGTGATCACACGGCTGCGTGCCAGCCGGATCCGGTTCCACTCCGTGTCGTCCTCGCCGGTCACCCGGAGCAGCCCCAGGAAGAAGTCTCCCTTGGTCCGCCCGCTGTACTTCAGGTGGTACCCGGCCGGCGCACACTGGCGAGCCGCGTCGAATGCCCTCCGGTAGCGGGCCCGCGCGGCCTCGTCCGGGTTGGGGACTCGCAGGAAGCGGCCGGCCTGCTGCACCTCGGTGATCAGTGCCCGTCCGATATCGGCCGGAGAGAGGCGTGGTGCTCTGGCGACGCGCTGTACCGGGGGCTTCTGCTCGGCAGCGGCCTTCTCCTCGACGCGGTCAGACTCCGCCTTTTTGGGCCCGGGCGTCGTCACCGGGCGGGTCTTCCGTGGTGCCGGATCGGGCCTGTCGGGGTGATGGCCGTGCTGGAGGTAGAAGCGCCCGACCTCGGTGATCTCCGCCCGCCACCTCCCGTCCTCCTTGGGCATGGCGATGTGCCCCCGCTCCTTCAGCGCTCGGGCGGTGAGGGCGAGTTCGGGCGTGTCCGACGTGACGGGTTCGACTCCTTCACTGATCCGGGTCAGGAGGGCGAGCTGGCGATCGTTGAGGGGCGACCAACGGTGCATGGTCTCGGTGGTACCGGCCGCGGCAGCCCCGCACAAGCGGAATCATGATTCGGCTGGAAATGATCGCATTAGCTGACACTGCGTCGGGGAGAGATGAGCGAGTCATCACCGACAGTGAAGAGGGGGTTGCATGCGGCGGAGGGCCGAGACGGATAAGGCACTCAGTCAACTCGACGTCATACGACGCACACTCGAGGACCCTGCTACGGGTCTGAGTGCGCTCTACGTGACGGTGGACCAGACGCGCCAGAAGGTCCTCGAAGCAGTGGCGCAAGGCACGATGGGCCTGCGTGAGGAGAACCGTGAGCTCCGGCGGCGGCAGGAACGGATGCTCACCGACCTGGCGGAGGCGCGGAGCGGTCTGGAGGCCCTGAGCCGACGGCTGGAAGAGAGCATCCAGGCGGTACCGCTGGTGTCGCCCGAGGTGGCGAGCCCCTTGGTTGTCGGCGCCCCGGCCACCACCGAGTCCGATGTGCAGCCGCCCGCTGGGCCGGACCTAGCCGAGCCCGAGGTACTCGGAGAGCCGGCCGAGCTGACCGAACGATCCGATGGGAAGGAACCCCGCGTGCTGGAAGAAGTCCGCAATGCCCACGGTCATGGGAACACGGCAGGAAGGCCGGAAACCGTGCCGCACCTGACCCCTGTCGCGGAGCCGGTCCAGGAGCCCGCTCAGGCCGACCAGGAGGACCAGCGCGCCCACCTGCAGTGCCTTCTGTCGGCTGCTGCGATCGCCTCCGCGACGCTGATCTGTCACCGGGAGACGTGGGACTTCATCGCAGAGCACACCAGCGGGCACACCCACTTCCGGCTCCCCGAGCGGATCGAGGACGCGGATGGCGGCCGTGTTGAGATAGCCCTGTCGGGAAGGTCCCTGCTCGCCGTGCTCACCACGATGTGGAAGGTGACCCGGGGACACGAGGCAGGCGGGGCGCCCGGTGAGGAGCATGACCTGGCCACGTGGGCGCTGGCCGCGGCGGTCTACCGCAGGACGGCGCTCGCTGTGGACCGTGTGACAGATCAGGCCGAGAAGGAGAACGGCTCAGCCTTGATCGTCCTCGACGACCGGAGCACGCGCACGACTGCCCCGGACCCCGGCGCCGCCGCTGCCTGACCGGCTCCCCGGGGAGCCGGATTCCGAAGTCGGCTCCCAGATGGCTCCCAGGACAGGGGTAAACGCCAAACAGGGGCCTGATCCGCGATGCGGATCAGGCCCCTGACCTGGTCTTACGAAGTCGGGGTGGCGGGATTTGAACCCACGACCTCTTCGTCCCGAACGAAGCGCGCTGCCAAGCTGCGCTACACCCCGATCGCCGCCCTGCAGCGCTTGCTGCCCTGGCGACATCGATTACTTTAGCGGACCTCTCGCCGGAGACGAAATCCGGTTTTCACGCAGCGGTCGCGGGGGCCGGCGCGGACGCCGGGCGGAAACGGTCCGCCGCGACCAGGGCCAGGCCCAGGGCGTAGAAGACGATGCCCAGGACCACCGCGTTCAGGGCCACGCGGGCGTAGCCGTACTGGGCCACGTCGATGAAGGGGTACGGGTACCGGCGCGCGGTGCCCGGGGCGAGCAGGGCGCCGCGTACCAGCGCGAAGGTCACGTACGCCAGCGGGTACGCGAGCCACTGGGCGGCGTGGCGCGGGCGCAGGGTGCGCGGGGCCGTGAGGAGGAGGAAGTCCAGGAGGGCGCCGGCCGGGGTGACGGTGTGCAGGAGCTGGTTGGCCACGGCCCTGGCGCCGGTCAGTCTGTCGAGGTCCTCGACCACGTTGAAGGGGCTCGACGGGTTGGCGAGGACCAGGTGGAAGACGAGCCCGGTGATCAGGATGAAGAGCAGCACCCCGCCCCGCCAGAGGGGAGCGATGTCGGGCCGGCGCTGCTGGGCGCGCGCCGCGGACAGCCCGAGGACGACCGCGACCAGGATGTTCGTCCAGATCGTGAAGTAGCTCAGGACGACGGGCACGCTCCCGTACGCGCACTCGATGACCAGCCCACCAGGGCCGCAGCACAGATCAGGGCCCGGAACACCACCGGGACGAGGCGCGACGGTGCGGTCATCCCGGTCATCCCGGCAGCGTATTACCCCTTCGGGGTCAGCGTCAGGAGCGTCGCCTCGGGCGGGCAGGCGAAGCGGACCGGGGTGAACCGGTTGGTTCCGCAGCCGGCCGAGACGTGCAGGAAGGCGCGATTGCCCTCCGCCTCGTGCGCGGAGAGTCCCTTCACCCGCTTCGTGTCCAGGTCGCAGTTGGTGACGAGCGCCCCGTAGAAGGGGATGCACAGCTGCCCGCCGTGGGTGTGGCCGGCGAGGATCAGCGGGTACCGGTCGGCGGTGAAGGACTCCAGCACGCGCAGGTACGGGGCGTGCACCACGGCCATCGAGAAGTCCGCGTCCGGCTCCGGGCCGCCGGCGACCTCCGCGTAGCGGTCCCGCTTGATGTGCGGGTCGTCGAGCCCGGTGAAGGCCAGTTCCAGGCCGTCCAGCTTCAGCCGCGCCCGGGTGTTGGTGAGGTTCAGCCAGCCGGCCGCGTCGAAGGCGTCCCGCATCTCCTCCCACGGGTTGTGGACGGCGCCGACGACCGGCTTGTTGCCGTTCAGCCCGTGCCGGCCCTGGGTCTTCTCGATGAGGTAGCGCCCGGGGTTGCGCAGCCGCGGCCCGTAGTAGTCGTTCGACCCGAAGACGTACACGCCCGGGAAGGACATCAAGGGGCCCAGGGCGTCGAGCAGCTCGGGGATGCCCTCGGTGTCCGAGAGGTTGTCGCCGGTGTTCACGACGAAGTCGGGGCGCAGGCCGGCCAGGGACTGCAGCCAGGCGCGTTTCTTGCGCTGCCCGCCGACCATGTGGATGTCGGACACCTGGAGCACGCGCAGCGGGCGCATCCCCTGGGGAAGGACAGGCACCGTGACCCGGCGCAGGCGGAAGGACCGCGCCTCGAAACCGGCGGCATAGGCCACACCTGCGGCCCCCACCGCAGCGATTCCGGCAGCCGCCTTCAGGGGTACTCCGTAACGCGCACGCATGGACCCATCGTCGCAGACCCGGAAAACCAGTGAGCGCCACTGCCCCCGCACCTGGCAGACTCACATCCATGACCACGCTCAAGGCCAAGCTCCAGGAAGACCTCACGACCGCCATCAGGGCGCGTGACGAGCTGCACTCGTCCACGCTGCGCCTGACCCTTTCCGCCATCACCAAGGAGGAGGTCGCGGGCAAGGAGGCCCGTGTGCTCTCCGACGAGGAAGTCCTCAAGGTGATCGCCAAGGAGGCGAAGAAGCGCCGCGAGGCGGCCGAGGCCTTCGCCCAGGGCGGCCGTCCCGAGCAGGCTGCCCGGGAGACCGCGGAGGGCGAGTTCCTCGACACCTACCTGCCCAAGCAGCTCAGCGACGACGAGCTCGTCGCGATCGTGGCGCAGGCGGTCGAGGAGGCCAAGGCCGCGGGTGCCGAGGGGCCGCGGGCCATGGGCGCCGTCATGAAGATCGTGAACCCGAAGGTCGCCGGGCTGGCCGAGGGCGGGCGTGTCGCCGCCGTCGTCAAGCAGCAGCTCTCCTAGGGCCGGTCGCCCCGGCACCGCACAGCGAAGAGGGAGGGCGCCGGCCCAAACGGCCGGGG
>NZ_JBSGXU010000057.1:0-42246 GCF_053610205.1 Streptomyces sp. NPDC054932
GGGACAAGATCATGTCCGGCCGGGGCAACAGGGGGGGGGGGGCCCCGGCGGGCCCCCCGCCCCCTCGCCGTGGCGGGCGTGCGCGCAGGCGCGGGGCATTCGGGTGGCGGGAGCGCGGACTCCGCCACGACCTGCCGGGAGGCCGGTGCCCGGCTCGTTAACGTGGGCGACCATGACCCCCCTGTGCGACCAGGCCACCGCAGTCCGGGCCCTCGTGGAGTCCGCCGACCCCGGGGCGGTGTGGGCCGTCGGCGGACCCGAAGGCCCACAGGCCGGTTCGGAGGCCGGTCACCCCGCGGACGCCTCCTTCGACGTCGGCGGCCTCACCGCCGTCCTCGCGCTCTGGCCGGTCATCGGCAGCCTCGTCGACGAGGGCGTGCTGCGGCTCCACACGCCGCTCGCCGCCTACGGGGACGCGGCCGCCGCGGACACCCCCGCCGGGACCACCGCCCACCAGCTGCTCACGCACCCGGGCGGGAGCGCCGCCCTCACCCGACTCGCCGAACACCTCTCCGGCAGTCCGCTCGCCGAGCTCGCGACCGTCCGGGTCTGGCACCCCCTGGGCATGACCGGAACCCGGTTCGCCGACGGCACCCTCCGCGCGCCCCTCGCCGACCTCGTCCGCTTCCTGCGCCACCTCATCGCCCCGGCGGCCCCCGCGGACCCCACCGGCCCGGCCGTGGGTGCGCAGGGCATCACCCGCGCCTGGACCGCCGAGTCGCTGCGGATCCGCACCGGCGAACTCACCCCCGCCCGCGGCCTGCTCTGGCACCCCGCCCCGCACGGGGTCTGGACCCACCACGGCGCACAGGACGACGCCCCGGCCCTGTGGCTCTCCCCCCGCCACCACCGTTGGGCGGCCCTCATCCCGACCGCCCCCGCAGGCACGCTGCGCAACACCTTCCGTGAGGCGGTGTTCGCCCCAACTCCCGTGCTGTGAAGGCATGTTGCATGAGATCCTGGCGGCCTTCGCCACCAGGAGGTCACGCCGCATGAGCAAGACCCGCCGACCCGACCGGGGCGTACCCGGACCGGTCTCGCCATGGGACGAGATCGTGCCGGGCCTGTGGATGGGGGGCCACTACTGGACCGACCCGGCGGGAGAGCTCCAGCCGGCCGTCGTGGGGGACGAGTTCGACCTCGTCATCAGCCTCTTCACCAGCACCGGCCACGGCCCCGGACCGCGCGCCGAGCACGTCGTGGCGGAGATCCCGGACTCCGAGCTCGCCCCCCACCAGCTCCACACCGTCCTCCGCCTCGCCCGCACCGCCGGACTCGCCCTCGACTCGGGCCTCGTCACCCTTGTCCGCTGCCACTCGGGCTACAACAGATCCGGGCTCGTCGTCGCCCAGTGCCTCGTCGACCGCGGCCTCGCACCCGCCGAGGCCATCGCGTCCGTGCGCCGCGGGCGTTCCCCCCGGGCCCTGAACAACGAGGCCTTCACCTCCTACCTCTGCGCGGGGCTCGACATCGCGGCGCTGCTGCTCGGGCTGGACCCCCTGGCCTAGTCGGGGCGCGGAGTCCGCAGGTGGGACGTACGGTGATGCCGTTGTCGCCGAGCGTTGTCGCTCCCGCCGCGGAGGTGCACGGATGCGTACGGTCCAAGGGGCCGCCCTCGACGGGCTCCGAGCCCGGGTACGGGCCCTCGCCGCCCGGCGGCGCCCCGAGCGGGTCGGCCGGTCACCCCGCGGTGAGGCATCGTTCGCGGACCGCCGGCCCGCCGTGCCGCGGCTCGGCGCGGAAGCCGCCGGCCGGGGTGCCTCCGTAAGGGAATGGTTCCGGCACCCGGCCCCGCCCCCCGACACCACCGGGCCGGCGGCCCTCGCCGGTCTCGGCGCCCTGCTGCGGGGCCTCGCCCGACCGCGCCCCGGCGAGGTGCGGGCCTCCGCCGCCGCCCTGCGGGCCCTGCGTGCACGCCACGGGGACGCGCCCGCCCTCGTACGCACCCGGTCCGGCCGGACCGTCCTCGTCCTCCTCGATCCGCAGGACCTGCGCCGGTTCTACGCCGAACCCGTCAGCGTCCTCGCCGCGGACCCGCCCGACAAGTGCCGGGCGCTGAGCCTCGAGGAGCCGGACGGCACCGGGTGCTCCCGCGGCGACCGCGCGGAGCGGCGCCTGATCAGCGCCGAGGTCCTGGCCGCGGGCATGCCCGTGCACCCCTCCTGCGCGTCCTTCCTGACGGTCCTCGCCGAGGAGGCCCGGCACCTGACCGCAACCGGCACTCTCGACCTCGCCCGCGCCCGGTACGCCGTGCACCGGGCCGCCCGGCGGATCGTGCTCGGCGACGCGGCCGCCGCGGACGAGGAACTCACCGGATGGCTCACCCAACTGCGCGCCGAGGCCAAGGGCCTGCGCGGCGGCCGGGTGCGCACGGCCCGCTCCGTGCACGACAGGGCCCGCGCGCGCATCGAGGAGTACGCCGCCCGCGCCGACGGCGACACCCTGGCCGGGCGGGCCGCCCTCCACGCCGACCCCACCGGGACCCTCGACCCCGTCGGCCAGGCCCGGCACTGGCTGCTGGCCATGGACGCCGTCCCGGACACACTGCTGCGCACCCTGCTCCTCCTCGGGGCACACCCGGCGGAGCAGGACCTGGCCGCGGCCGAGGCGGCCGCCGAGATCGCCGCCGGAGGCGACCGGGGCGAGCTGCCCCGGCTGCGGGCCTGCGTCCGGGAATCGCTGCGGCTGTACCCGGTGGTGCCCGACCTGATCCGCGTCACCCGCGCCGAGACCGAATGGCGGGGCGTGCGCTACCCGGCGGGCACCTCGGTGCTGCTGCCCGCCGCGTTCCACCAGCGCGACCCCGAACGGGTGCCGGCCGCGCACGTGTTCGTGCCCGGCCGGTGGAAGAACCCCGGTGCGGACCAGGACATCCGGATGGCGCCCTTCAGTCACGGCGGCGGCCGCTGCCCGGGCGACCAGCTCGGCCTGATGATCACCGCCGCGCTCTGCGCCGAGGTGCTGAGGAGCCATCGGATCGGACGCACGCGGCCGGTGCTGGACCCGGTGGGGCCGCTGCCCGCGGCCCTCGACCGGCACGGCATCCGGCTCACGCTCGTCCGCCGCTGACGCCCCGGCACCCGGCCGCGCGGCGCTCACCACCGCGGGGCCCGACGCTCCCGGCCCGTCCGTGCCCGTGCCCGTCCGGGTCCGTGCCCGACCCGGTCCGTGCCCGACTTCCCGCCCGTGCCCGACTTTCCCGCCCGTGCCCGACCTCCCGCCCTCCGGACCCCTGCCGAACCCCACGAGGATCACATGCCCGACGCCGCGACCTCCGCGTCCACCGCCCCGGACGTCGACCCGCTCGACGCCCCGTGCCGCGCCCTTGCCGAGGCCGCCGACGCGGTCGGCCAGGCCGCCCGCCACGCCTCCGGCCTGGCCTTCGGCGCCCGGCTGCCCGCGGTCGCCCTCGCCAGGGGCGGCCGGACCCGGCTCGGCTGGCGCACCCTGCTGCGTACCCTCACCGACCCGGCGGGTCTCGGCTGGGCCCCGCGGGGCCGGGGAGTGGCCCGGGCCGGCCACCTCGCCGGAGTCCTGGCGGGCCGGGAGAGCCTCGCGATCAGCATCGCCGTCTGCGGACTGAAGGCCCGGATCCGGGCCGCGAGCGCGGACCGACCCGAACTGTTCGAGGATCCCGGCGCGGCCGCTGTCCTGGGCGCCGTCGGAGCGGGCCGTCAGGCCGAGGCCGCCCGGATGTTCCGAGCCATCATGCGCGAGCGGGGCGCCGAGCACGCCTTCTCGCTGCTCGCCCCGTCCTTCGCCGACATCCTCGCCTGGAACGCCCTCACCGACACGAACCCCTTCAACGACCACGCGGGCTGGCAGGTCGCCACCGGCCGGGCCGAGACCGCAGAACCGGTCCTCGGGCTCGGCGCCGCCTTCTGGGCCTTCTGCGACCGAGGCCCGGGTCTGCCCGAACGGCCCGCGACGGGACCCGTACCCGCCCGCGGCCCGGCCCGCCGCCGGGTCACGGACCGGCCGCCGCGGCCCGCGCCCCGACCGCCGGGCGGCGGCCTTACGGGTCACGCCGCCGCCCTGCGCACGCACGCGTTCCGGATGCACGGGGTGGCCGGAGCCCCGGGGTGGCAGGGCCCGGGGGCCGATGCCCTGCGCGCCGAGGTCTCCAGACTCGCCGCCCGGTGCGCGACGGCGGCGGGCGGCCTCGCCCTCGCCGCCGCCCAGTTGGAGGACCGGCTGGAGGACCGGCTAGAGGACCAGTGACAGCAGCAGGACCAGGCCCAGGCCGACCACCGAGATGATGGTCTCCATCACCGACCAGGTCTTCAGGGTCTGACCGACGGTCATCCCGAAGTACTCCTTGACCAGCCAGAAGCCGGCGTCGTTGACGTGACTGAAGAACAGCGAGCCGGCCCCGATGGCCAGGACCAGCAGCGCGGTTCCGGTGGTGGACATGTCCGCGGCGAGCGGGGCCACCAGTCCGGCCGCCGAGATGGTGGCCACCGTCGCCGAGCCGGTGGCCAGACGGATGGCCACGGCGATCAGCCAGGCCAGCAACAGGGTGGGAACGGCCCAGTCCTTCGACACGTCCAGGATCATCTGACCCACACCCACGTCGATCAGCGTCTGCTTGAAGCCGCCGCCGGCGCCCACGATCAGCAGGATGCCCGCGATCGGGGCAAGGGACTTCTCCACCGTGGTCGAGATCCTCGCGCGGGTGAAGCCGGCCGCCCGGCCGAGTGTGAACATGCCCACCAGTACCGCCGCGAGCAGCGCGATCATCGGGGAGCCGGCGACATCGGTCACGCGCTGCACCGGGTTCGCGGGGTCGTCGACCACGATGTCGACCAGGGCCTTGACGAGCATCAGGGCCACCGGAAGCAGCACGGTGAACACCGTGGCACCGAACCGGGGGCGGTGCTCCAGCTCCGCCGAGGGGCGCGGCGCGATCGTGTGCTCCGGCGCCGGTATGTCCACCCACCGCGCGGCGTACCGGGAGAACAGCGGCCCGGCGATGATCACGGTCGGGACGGCCACGAGCACGCCCAGCCCGAGGGTGACCCCCAGGTTCGCGTGGAGCGCGTCGATGGCGACGAGGGGTCCGGGGTGCGGCGGGACCAGACCGTGCATCACCGACAGACCGGCCAGCGCCGGGATGCCGATCCGCATCAGGGAGTAGTTGCCCCGCTTGGCCACCAGCAGGACCACCGGGATCAGCAGCACGATGCCGACCTCGAAGAAGAGCGGCAGTCCGATCACCGAGGCGATCAGCACCATGGCCCACGGCATGGCCCGGCCCTTGGCCCGGGCGAGGATCGTGTCCACGATCTCGTCCGCGCCGCCCGAGTCCGCCAGCAGTTTGCCGAGGATCGCACCGAGCGCGATCAGTACGCCGACACCCGCGACCGTGGCGCCGAGTCCGGCGGTGAAGCTGGAAACGGTCTTGGCCAACGGCGCGCCCGCGAAGACCCCGAGGGCCAGCGAGCCGACCGTCAGCGCCAGGAAGGCGTGCAGTTTGAATCGGGTGATGAGCAGGACGATGACGGCTATGCCCGCGAGGACGGCCAACCCCAGCCGGGCGTTCCCGGCCGAGGTGATGGGGCCGGTGGCGGCCGCTGCCAGAGTCTCGACGCTGAGACCGGTCACGGTGGGGTTCCCTCAGTTCTCGTGTATGGGGAGTCGGCGCAGCGCGGCCAGCGCGCGCCCGGTGATGTCTTCCGGGGTCCCGGACACGTCGACGACGACGCCGAGTTCGTCGTCCTCGAGCGGCTCCAGCGCGGCGAACTGCGAATCCAGCAGGGTGGTGGGCATGAAGTGGCCCTTGCGGGCCGCCATGCGCTCCTCGATCAGCGGGCGCTCACCGGTGAGGTGCACGAACACGGCCCGGGGCGCCGCGGCGCGCAGCCGGTCACGGTAGGCGCGCTTGAGCGAGGAGGCGGCGACCACGCCGCCGCACAGGCGGGCGCGGTTGCGGATCCACTCGCCGATGGCGTCCAGCCAGGGCCACCGGTCCGCGTCGTCGAGAGGGGTGCCGGCCGACATCTTGGCGACGTTGGCCGCGGGGTGGAACGCGTCGCCCTCCGCGTACGGAATGCCGAGAGCCTCGGCGAGCAGTCGGCCCACGGTCGTCTTGCCCGTGCCGGCCACGCCCATCACCACAATGACGCGCTGGGTGCTCACGCCTACCTCGCTGTCCTCGTCGACATCGGTTCGTGCGGGCACCACTGAAGCCTATTAAGTAGTACTTATTCAAGCCCCCGACCGGAAACATCACATCTTTGGTCGGCCGGGGCGTCACCGTACGCTTACGCCATGACCACCGAAGGCAGTTCCGGGCAGGGGCTCCACACCCACGTGCTGGACACCCTCGGCCTCGCGATCACGGCGGGGGAGCACCTGCCGGGCAGCGTCCTGCGCACGGACGAGATCGCCGAACGCTTCGGCGCCTCCCGGACCGTCGTACGGGAGGTCGTCCGCGTCCTGGAGTCGATGCACCTGGTCGAGTCCCGCCGCCGGGTCGGTGTCACGGTGCGCCCCACCGACGAGTGGAACGTCTACGACCCGCGCGTGATCCGCTGGCGGCTGGCCGGCAAGGACCGTCCCCGGCAGCTGCGTTCCCTCACCGTGCTGCGCTCCGCGATCGAACCGGTCGCTGCCGGACTGGCCGCGACCCTGGCGACCCCGGAGCAGTGCGCGGAACTCACCGAGGCGGCCCTCGGCATGGTCCGCACCTCGCGCGGCCACCAGCTCGAGGGCTACCTGCGGCACGACATCGCGTTCCACCGCATCGTGCTCAACGCCTCCGGCAACGAGATGTTCGCCCGCCTCGGGGACGTCGTCGCCGAAGTCCTGACCGGCCGCACCGAACACGCGGTGATGTTCCACGATCCCGATCCCGCCGCCGTCACCCTGCACGTCCAGGTGGCCGAGGCGGTACGGGAGGGCGATGCGGCGCGCGCCGAGGCACTGACCCGCCGGATCGCGGTGGGCGCGCTGGAGGAACTGGACGTGCTCGCGCCCTGACGGCGCGGCCGCGCCGCGGCCCGCAGGGAGGCGGCCGCGGCGCGAACCGCCGCGGCCGCCTCCCTGCGTCAGACGTCGAGCGCGGCGATCTCGAGCGCGCCGAGACGCTCCGGTTCCGCCACGATGTCGATCCCGGTGATCAGGCCGTCCTCGATCGTGAAACCGAGTACCAGGAACAGCCGTCCCAGCGGGGCCATCGCCAGGCCGACCACTCCGCCGACCAGGGCCGGTGCCGTGGACCTGGCCCGCTGCATGGCGGCCATCGCGCCCGTGGCGACGGTGACGGCGCCGCGGACGACGATCGGGGCGGGGGTGGGGCCGACGGCCCGGTCGGCACGCAGCACCACGTCGGGGTGGAGCAGGCTGACGAGCGCGTCGAAGTTCCCGCCGCGGGTGGCGGCGAGGAAGGCGTCCACGACATGGCGCTGGCGGGTCAGATCGGCCTCGGGCACCAGCGGGGCCCCCTTGACCCGGCGGCGGGCGCGGCTCGCGAGCTGCCGGGTAGCCGCCGGGGACTTCTCGATCATCGGGGCGATCTCGTCGAAGGGCACGGCGAACAGGTCGTGCAGCACGAACGCGAGCCGCTCGGCCGGAGCCAGTTGGTCGAGCACCACCAGCAGCGCCAGTCCGACCGTGTCGGCCAGCACGGCCTCCTGCTCGGGGTCGACGGTGTCCTCGCGGCTGACGACGGGGTCCGTGGGATACGCGTCCATCGAGGCCTCGCGCCGGGACTCGCGCGAGCGCAGCATGTTCAGGCACACGCGCGACACGACCGTCGTCAGCCAGCCGCCGAGGTTCTCGACATCATCGACGTCGGAACGGTTGAGGCGCAGCCAGGTCTCCTGAACGGCGTCATCGGCCTCGGAGAGGGAGCCGAGCATGCGGTAGGACACCGCTCTCAGGTGAGAGCGGTGCTCTTCGAAGCGTTCTGTCGGCCATGCGCTCTCGTCCACCGGTCCCCCATGTCGATCTCCCGCAGTGGATCATCAAAATAGACCACGTGGCTACCGGATAATGGCCCCTGCACAGCAGGAGCGAGTGGAGACGTCGGGGACACGTGGTGACCCGGCAGGAGAGGGAGCCCCGATGGACGCGCAGCACTTCGAGCGGATCACCGCATTCATCGAGGCGCGGCTGACCCCGCTGTTCGACGCGGAAACGGGCAGCGAGTACGGCTTCGCCATGGACGACACCTCCCGGGCGCTGCGCGCACTGCGCAACTCCGTCCTGGAGGCCTCGGCCGTCAAGGGCCTCATCGCGCAGCGCGACTCCGCCGAGCCGGCCACGCGCCGCGTCATCGACCAGTCGGTGGAGCACAACTGGGACGTGCTGCGCGGTATCGCCCGCCAGTGGGAGGACCACGCGGACTTCCGCCACGAGTTCAAGCACCACGCGTGGGAGCTCGACCACCACCACGCCGCCGCGCAGGCCTGAGCCCGAGGCGCGTTCGGCCGCGCCGCCCCACCGCCGCGGCATCTCACCGCGGCGGCTCGAGGGCGCCGCGCGCGGCGATGGCCGCGCGCAGCCGCGCCGCCGCGGCGGCCTGCTCCCCGGGCGACGGCGCCAGGACACCGTTCTCGGTCATCAGGGCGTGGAACTGCTGCTGCTCGTAGGGAACTCCGGGCGGCAGCGCCGCGATGTGCCAGTGCAGGTGGGCGTTCCCCTGCCGGCTCCCCAGCGAGTACAGGTAGGTCCGCTCGCAGTCGTAGACGGCCTCGACGGCCAGCGCGACCTCCCGTACGACGAGCATCAGCCGGGTGTAGGCCGCCGCGTCCAGATCGCGGACGGCATGCTCGATGTGTGCCCTGGGCGCCACCAGGACCTTACCGGGGAGGGTGGGCCAGCGGTCGAGGAAGGCCACATGGTGCTCGTCCTCGAACACCGTCTCGTGCGGATGGCCGGGGTGGCCGGCGAGAAAGGCGCAGACGAAGCACGGTCCGCTGCGGGTCCGTTCGACGTACGCCCCGAGATCCATGACTTCACGGTCCATCGGCATCCGTCCATCCTCCCCCCGGGCCGGCCCGAGCGTCACGCGCCGGACGCGGCGTCCGCCAGACGACCGGTCACCACCAGGTTGCCGTCCGGGGTGCGCCGCGCGAGGTCGCCGGTGCGCAGGAAGCCGTCGGCGGTGAACGCGCGCGCGTTGTGGGCGGGCGCCCGGTAGTGGCCCCGTGGGGTGTACGGGCCGCGGGCGAGGAGTTCACCCGGCTCCCCGTCGGGTACGTCCCTGCCGTCGGCGCCGACCACACGGATCTCGTCGTCGGGCGAGAGCGGGCGGCCCTGTGTGGTGAGCACGGTCTCGTCCGGATCTCCGGGCCGGGTGAGCGTGAGCAGCCCCTCGGCCCTGCCGAATACCTGCTGCAGGCGACAGCCCAGCTCGCGGCCCACCCGTTCGGCGGTCCCGCGACGCAGGGGGGCACCGCCGATCTGCACGAGGCGAAGACTGCTCACGTCGGCCCGGACCGCGGGAAGCGCGTCGAGCCACAGTTCGGCGTCGGCGGGCGCCACTGATGTGAGGGTGACCCGCTCCCGGCCGATGACCGCAAGACTTTCGGCGGGTTCCGCGTGCTCGGCCAGTACGACGGTGCCGCCGACCGACAGGGTGCCGACGATGCCCGGGCAGCCGAGGGCGAAGTTGTCCCCTGCGGGCAGCGCGGCGAGGTACACGTCGTCCTCGGCCAGCGACACCAGGTCGGCGGCGGCCCTCGCCTGGTAGGCGTAGTCGTTGTGGGTGCGCGGCACGAGCGTGGGCTCCGCGGTGCTCCCGCCGGACAGCAGGAAGAAGGCCACCTGTTCGGCGCTCTGCGCCAGCGGCCGCTCGGGCGGGGAGTCGACGGAGGCGAGCGGGTAGTAGTGGCAGCCCGCCGCGTCGATCGTGAAGCCGCCGTACGGGGAGGACTCGCCCGGCGCCTCGAAGGTGAACACGCGCCGCAGGAAAGGCCCTCGGGCCGCGATGTCCGCCGCCATCGCCGTGAGGTCGAAACCCCGGTGGGCCGGGGGAGCGACGTGGCCGACGGCCTGGCTGACCCGCACGAGGTGGGACACCTCGGCCGCGCGGTGCGTCACCGGGCACAGGACGGGGACCGCGCCGATGCGCATCAGCGCGAACACGGTGATGACGAACTCGGGAACGTTCGGCAGCTGGACGACGACCCGTTGCCCCGGTCGCAGGCCCCGCAGCCGGAAGCCGGCGGCCATCCGGTCCACGCGCCGGTTCAGGTTCGCGTACGTGATCCGGGTGGCGCCGTGCACGAGCGCGGTCCGCGGCCCGTAGTACCGGGCCCAGCCGCGGAGCAGGTTGTCCAGCGTATTGCCGCGCCAGTGGCCGGCCGCCCAGTAGCGGTCGACGAACGCCTCGGGCCAGGGCGTACAGCCTTCGAGCAGGGATGTCATGCGCTTCCTCGGGGGCGGTCTCGCCGTGTTGACCTTGGCAAGCCAAGCCTTCAACACACCGGTGCGCAATGCGCGTTCCGGACCACGGCCGCGAAACGCCCTCGGCGGAAGATCCAATGAGAGCCCCTGACCAGGAGGAACGGCCGGGCCCGGCCGGCCAGGCCGTTCCTCCTGCGATGCCGGGGACGTGCTCAGGCGGTCCCCGCCGTCTTGCGCGGGGTGGTCTGCTGGACCGCCCAGCCGTTTCCGTCGGGGTCGGAGAAGTAGACGAAGGAGCCCCACGGCAGATCCTGGATCTCCGTCACCTCCACCCCCCGGCCGCGCAGGTCCTCGTACGCCTCCTCGATGTCGGTGACGACGACCTGCATGTTGTCCAGCGCCCCCGGGGTCATCCGGGTCAGCCCCTTGCCGATCGCGATCGAGCAGGCCGAGCCCGGCGGCGTCAGCTGGACGAATCGGATGTCCTCGCTGACGGTCACGTCGTGGTCGGCGTTGAAGCCGAGCTTCTCGTAGAAGGCCTTGGCCCGGTCGACGTCGGTGACGGGGACGGCGACGAGTTCCAGTTTGATGTCCATCACAGCATCATGCTCCCGACACCGGTGCCTCGCCGTCCGACACCGCGAACTGGGTGCGGTACAGCTCCTCGTACCGGCCGCCCGACGCCAGCAGCTCGGTGTGCGTGCCCCGTTCCACGATCCGGCCGTCCTCGACCACCAGGATCAGATCCGCCGCCTGCACGGTCGACAGCCGGTGTGCGATCACCACCGCGGTCCGGCCCGCGAGTGCCTCGCCCAGGGCCTCCTGCACCGCGGCCTCCGAGGTCGAGTCCAGGTGCGCCGTGGCCTCGTCGAGGATCACCACCCGCTGCCGGGCCAGCAGCAGCCGCGCGATGGTCAGCCGCTGCCGCTCTCCGCCCGACAGCCGGTAGCCGCGCTCCCCGACCACCGTGTCCAGCCCGTCCGGCAGCGACGCGACGAGCCCGTCCAGCCGCGAGCGCCGCAGCGCCTCCCAGATCTCCTCCTCGGAGGCATCCGGGCGGGCCAGCAGCAGATTGGCCCGGACCGACTCGTGGAAGAGGTGCCCGTCCTGGGTGACCATGCCGAGCGTGTCGCGGATCGAGTCGGCGGTGAGGTCCCGTACGTCGATCCCGCCGAGGCGGACCGCGCCCGCATCGGCGTCGTACAGCCGGGGCAGCAGCTGCGCGATGGTCGACTTGCCGGCGCCGGACGAGCCGACCAGGGCGATCATCTGGCCCGGCTCGGCACGGAAGGACACCTCGTGCAGCACCGGCGTACCGCCCCGGGCGTCGAGTGCGGCCACCTCCTCCAGGGAGGCGAGCGAGACCTTGTCGGCGGCCGGGTAGCCGAAGGAGACGCGGTCGAACTCCACCGCCACCGGGCCCGGCGGGACCCTGCGGGCGTCCGGCTTCTGCGCGATGAGCGGCTTCAGGTCGAGGATCTCGAAGACCCGCTCGAAGCTCACCATCGCGCTCATCACCTCGACGCGGGCGCCCGCGAGCGCGGTCAGCGGGGCGTACAGCCGGGTCAGGAGGAGAGCGAGGGCGACGACGGAACCGGCGTCCAGGGAACCGCGCAGGGCGTAGTACCCGCCGAGCCCGTAGACGAGGGCGAGGGCCAGGGCCGAGACCAGGGTGAGGGCCGTGATGAAGGCCGACTGGGCCATCGCCGTACGGATCCCGATGTCCCGCACCCGCGCGGCCCGGGCCGCGAACTCCGCGGACTCGTCGGCCGGCCGCCCGAACAGCTTGACCAGCGTCGCGCCGGGGGCCGAGAAACGCTCGGTCATCTGGGTGCCCATCGCGGCGTTCAGCGTGGAGGCCTCCCGCTGCATCGCCGCCATCCGCGCGCCCATCCGGCGGGCCGGCAGCACGAACACCGGCAGCAGCACCAGCGCCAGCAGGGTGATCTGCCAGGAGATGCTCAGCATCACGGTGAGGGTCAGCAGCAGGGTGACCGTGTTGGCGACCACTCCCGACAAGGTGTTGCTGAAGGCCCGCTGGGCGCCGATCACATCGTTGTTGAGGCGGCTGACCAGGGCCCCCGTCCGGGTCCGGGTGAAGAAGGCGACCGGCATCCGCTGCACGTGGTCGAAGACCGCCGTCCGCAGATCCAGGATCAGCCCCTCGCCCAGGGTGGCGGAGAGCCTGCGGGTCAGCAGTCCGAGCCCCGCCTCCGCGACCGCGATCAGCGCGATGAGCAGGGCCAGCCGGGTGACCACGGAGCTGTCACCGCCGTCCACGATGGCGGTGACGACCCGGCTGGCGAGCACCGGCGTGGCCACCGCGAGCAGCGCGGTCACCACGCTCAGCAGAAGGAACAGGGTGAGCCCGCGGCGGTGCGGGCGGGCGAAGGCTGCGATGCGGCGCAGGCCGGCCCGGGAGAACGGGCGACGGTCCTGCTCGGCGTTGATCGCGCTGTGGAGCGACATCCAGGCGGTGACTTCCATGTCCATGACCCGAACGCTAGGACCTCAATCAAACTTGAGGTCAAGGCTTCGTTCCAGGACAACCCCAGGAGTTTCCAACTCCCGCCCGGACGGAGGATTTTGCCGACCCCGGTCCGTTGTCGGCACCCAGTGGCATCATCGGTTCATGACGCAGGGATCCGAGTCCGTACGCTTCGGCAAACGAACCACCGACACCGTCCTGCAGCGCTTCGAGCAGTGGGCGCGGGACACGTCCGAGGCCCCCGCCCTCATCACGGGCGCCAGGAGCATCCCCTACGGGGAACTCGACGGCCGGGCCAACCGGCTGGCGCACCAGCTGCTCGCCCACGGCCTGCCGCCCGGCGGCCTCGTCGCCATCGGCACCACCCGGCAGGACGAACTGATCGTCGGCATCCTTGCCGTCCTGAAAGCCGGCGGGGTCTACGCCGTGGTGGACGCCGAGACGCCCCGCACCGGCCGGCAACAGCTCTCCGCGCTCCGGCCCTTCGCCCCCTTCGCGCTGCTCACCAACGAGGCGCACGGAGCCGCCCTCGACACCGGTACGGGGCTGCGCGCGATCCTGCCCGACGCCGAGGCGGCCGCCATCGCCGCCCGGCCCGGCCGCGCACCCGACTCCGCGGGGACCGGCGACGGCGCCGTCGTCGACGGCGGCTCGGTGGCCGACGGCGGCGCGGTGGCCGACGGCGGCGCGGTGGCCGACGGCGGCGCGGCCGTGCTGTTCACCGCGAGCAACGAACCGCGCGCCGTGCCCGTCGACCAGGCCCTGCTGCTCGCCGCCCACCAGGGCTGGGCCGAGCTGGCCCGGCTGTCCCCGCAGGACCGCCACCTCATCACCGCCCGGCCGGACGTCACCGCCTTCTCCGCCGGCTGGACCAGGGCCCTGTGCACCGGCGGCAGCCTGGTCCTTCCCCCGGGGTACTCCTGGGCGTCCCGGTATCCGGACCAGGTCCGCTCGGCGATCGCGAGCCAGGAGGTCAGCGTCCTGCACACGGATCCGGCCGGCATCGGCCCGCTGGTGGTCGACGGCCCCAGACCGCATGCCGCGGCCCGCAGGACCGGCCCTCCGAGGCTGCGCCCGCTGCGCCTGGTCACCGTCACCGGGGACCGCCTGCACCTCGACGAACTGGACGCCCTGCACGTCCGGTTGCGGCCCGGCGTGCGGGTCCTGAACGTCTACGGGCTCACCGAGACCGCCGGGGTGGGCGCCGCCTTCGAACTCCCGCACCTGCCCGCCCCCGTCGCCGATCCGGAACGGCTCTCCGTGCTGGGCACCCCCTTTGCCGGCTGCCGGATCCACGTGCGGGGCGGCGAGCTGCACCTCACGCCGCCCGGCGGTGGTGACGCGATACCCACCGGTGACCTCGGTCTGCTCCGTCCCGACGGCCTGCTGGAGTACGCCGGCCGCATCCGGGACCGGATCCCGCTCCACGGGGGCTCCTTCGACCCCCACCCCGTCGAGGCCGCGATCCGCACCCACCCGGGCATCGGCGCGGCCCTCCTCGCCGGGGTCGACAAGGGCGGGGAGAGTCGGCTCGTCGCCTACGTGTCCCCGCCGCCCGGCAGCCCGGCCTGGGACGCCTCCGCCCCGCTGCCCGCGATCCACGGCCTGCGCAACCATCTGTCCGGCGTCGTCCTCAAGGAGGCGTCCCCGCAGATCCTCGTCCGGCTCAAGGCCCTGCCGCGCAATCGTGCCGGACAGGAGGACCGCTCGGCCCTGCCGCTGCCCACGCAGCCCGTCTCCGAACAACCAGCCCTGCACGGCAGCAAGTTCACCCCGCAACCCCCCACCGTCGTCGACTCCGACGGTGGCCGCGTCGTCGCCGCCGGGTGCATGACGATCGTCCTCTCCTTCGTCACCTGGCTGCTCACCCTCGTCGTGTGGCCCGGATCCACGGACCTCTCCGCCGTGCCCTACCCGTGGGCGGCCCTCTTCTTCCTCCTCTACGTGGCCGAATGCGTGTCCTTCGGCGCGGGCCTGGCGTTCCTGTTCACCGGGTACCGCATGCTGCAACACCGCAACCGCGGCCGCTCCGACCGCCGCACCAGGGTCGTCCACCTCGCGGCGAGCTACCTGCTGCTGGCCTGGTGGCCGCAGGACAACGCCTACCGGCTGGCGGCCAAGCAGGACTGGCCCCTGCAGGCCCTCCTCGTCTACACCTTCAACATCCCCCTGATGATCGCGGGCTTCATCCTGGCCGTCCACATAGCCCGGAGGCCCGACTCACCCTTCGACTACGAAGACAGGAGCTGACCTCCCGTCCACCCGCCGGGGCGTCGCGGACACGTCCTACGCGGTCTCCGGCGGGCCGAACATCGCCCCGACGGCGAGGGCCTCGGCCCGCACCAGTGCCTCGGCCGCGTCCAGCACCTCCTCGCTGCGCGCGGCCACCAGCACCCCCACCCAGGGCGCGGGGTCGAAGGCCCCCGTCGGGATCGCGGGGACGAACACCGCCCCGAGGTCCGCGCAGCCCCGTGCCAGCACCGCCCACAACTCGTCCAGCTGCGCCTCGGGCAGCCGCGCGCCCAGCTCCACCCGGTCGGCGATCCGTACGAGGTGGCCCGCGCCCCGCAGCACGTCGAGCCGGGCCGCCACCATGAAGGCGATCGCCGGCCCGGTCAGCCGCAGGTTCGTCTCGGTCGGCGCGAGCCGGCCCTCCCCGTCCGCGACGAAGTCCACGTCGAACCAGCCCCGGTAGCCCGAATCCGCGAGCTCCCGGCCCACCGCCGCCCCGAAGGCCATGAGGGGTTTCTCCGCCCACCCCGGCACCACCCCCGGCCCCACCGTGGCGCCCCGGTAACAGCCGTCCGCCACGTCCATCACCGCCCCGCCCACGTCGTGCACGCGGCCCGCATCGTCGACGAACCCGTCGTAGGTCAGATCCCGCGGGCCCCCGGCCTCGCCCACCCCCTCGTCCGTGCCCTCCTGCGCCGGACGGCCGACGAACTCCTCGACCAGCAGCGGCCCGCGCGGCAGCCGCCGCAGCACGGCCCGCGCTCCGCCCGCGGCGCGGACCTGTGCGGGGGTGACCACCGTGGTGCCCGAACCCCCGACACCATGCTCCGATTTCAGAACGGTGCTCTCGCCCGCCCTGGTCCGGGCCGCCAGCATCCGGGCCGCCGTCCACCGCCCGCCGGCCCGCCACTGCCCGGGGAGCCGGATGCCCGGATGACCGCCGTCCGCCAGGATCCGCCCGAAGAGCCCGTGCGCCGCGGACTTCGACTCGTATCGCAGCTCATCGGCCCGCCACGGCCGGCCCGCCAGCCGGGCGAACGACCGGGTGCGCCCCCACGGTACGAGCGGCAGCCCGGCCCCCGTCAGCAGCGCGGCCAGCGCCGGCCGGGCCCGTACGGCGTCGGCGAGGCCGGGACCCCGGTCCACCAGGCCGTCGTACACCTCGACGCCGGTCCAGCCCAGCCCGCGGCAGACCAGCTCGGTCCAGCCCCGCGGCACCGGCCGCGGCAGCACGAGCGCGGCGGGGTGGGGGCTGTAGAAGGCGGCCAGGCAGGCGTAGTGGTGTGCGGGCCGCTGCTCCTGGTCCAGGGTGGCATCGGCGAACTGCGCGTTGAACTCGCCGACATTGCCCAGGTGCACGGCCCGCCCGCCGCCGGTCCAGGCCCGCGCCCAGTCGGCGAGCGGGGCGGGAGCCACCTCGAAGCGGACCAGGGACGGGCCATCGCCGTCCCCGCCCCCTCTTCCGTGGCCGTCCGGCGCGGCCGGCACCGCCCCCATCGCCCGGTAGAACCCGGCCGCATGCGGATCGGAGTCGATCACCAGTCGGCGCACGCCCAGCTCCACGGCCCGCCGCAGCACCTCCCGGTACAGCAGCCGGCCCACGCCCTGCCCGATGGCCGACGGCTCCACGAACAGCAGCCCCAGCACCGCCGCCGGGCCGCCGGCCCCCTCCAGCGAGGCGACCCCGAGCACCTCCCCCCGCCCGTTCTCGGCCACGAGGACGCGGCGGGCCGTCACGTCCTCGGCCCGGATCCGCAGTTCCTCCGCGCACGCGGCCAGGAAGTTCGCGCCGTACCCCCAGTGCGCCTTGGACCGCATCACCAGCCCGGTCAGGTCCTCCGCCTCGGCCGGCCGCGCGGCCCTGACCTTTACCATCTGCTGACCTCCCCATGGTCCGCGTCAAGGCCGTGCGATAGATTCGGCCTCCCCACGGCACATACTTTCCCACCCACGCGGAGACAGGCTTCTCAATGAGCGACATCATCAACGGACTTGGCCGCACCAGCGCCTACGGCGCCCTCGGTCTGGTCCTGCTGATCCTCGGCATCGTCCTCGTGGACGTGCTGACGCCCGGGAAGCTTCCCAAGCAGATCTGGGAGGAGCGCAACCGCAACGCGGCCCTCTTCCTCAGCTCCGCGCTTCTCGGCATCGGCGGCATCGTCTTCACCTCGATCTGGACCACCTACGACGACTTCGGCAAGGGCCTGCTGTCGACCGCCGCCTTCGGCCTGCTCGGCCTGATCCTGATGGCGGTGGCCTTCCTGGTGCTCGACCTGGTCACCCCGGGCAAGCTCGGCGCCATCGTCGTCGACCCGCAGCCCCACCCGGCGGTCTGGGTCTCCTCCGCCTGCAACCTCGCCGTCGCCGCGATCGTCGCCGCCTCGATCGCCTGACGCGGGAGCACCCGTACGCGTCAAGAGCGCCGCTCCGTCAGGGGAGCGGCGCTCTCGTCGTACGCGGCGGCGGCCGGAGGCGCTCAGGCGAGACCCAGCGCGAACACCGCGAACCCCGCCGCCAGCAGCCCGGCCACGGTCCGGCGCAGTGCGCCCGCCCGGTGCCCTCGGGGCGGCGGGCTCTCGAACCGCCGCGCGTGGCGGGCGATGCCCACGAACAGCGCCGCGAACACGGGCATCCACGCCAGCCGCGCCGCCACCCAGCCCGGGCCGTCCGGCGCCGCCGTGAGGCCGGCCAGCTCACCCACGAACGAGCCGGGCACGGCCGCGGCCAGCATGGCCGTCTGGTGCCAGCACAGGATCGTCATCGCCGACAGGTTGATCACGACCACCGGAGCCCACAGGGCGGGCCGGGCCAGCAGCTTCGCCAGCCGGTCGCGCAGCAGCCTCCCCGCACCCGCCCGGGCCGCGGCCAGGGCCAGTACCAGCAGCGACGGCGGGTGCGAGTTGGTCCGGGACGCGCCCGGCACGCCCACCATCGACGCCGGGTAGTGGAAGACGGCGAGCAGCGCCGCGAACAGCAGCGCCCCGCCGGCCAGCAGCAGCCAGGCCCCGCGCCGCCCGATCCGCCGCTCGGCCCACGAGACACCGAGCTGGTACGCGAACAGCCAGCCCGGCAGGATGTTCACCAGGGACAGCCAGGAGGGCACGGAGTCGGCGAACGGCCCGTAGCGCAGGAAGTCCACCACGGCGACCGAGCCGAGCAGCGGGGCGGCCGCCCAGCCGCCGAGGCGCCGCGCCGCCCGCACGCAGTACGGGGTGAGCGCGGTGACCACCACGTACACCCCGACGAACCACAGCGGCTGGATCACCAGCTTCGCCCCGGTCCGCAGCGACGCCTCCGGCACCCCGGCCGCGTACAGCACGGGCGCGGCCAGGGCCCACACCGCGGTCACCCCCAGCACCGGCCGCCCCAGCCGGACGATCCGGCCCTTCAGCCAGGCGCCCGTCGAACCGGTGCGGCGCCCGAAGGAGAGCGCCGAGGCGTAACCGCCGACGAGGAAGAAGATGCCGAGCATCTGGAGCACCCAGCTCGCCGGGGCCAGTGCGCCGAGGGCCGTCAGCGGACTGGCGTTGTGCAGGCCGCCGTCGGGGTCGAGGGTGAAGCCGCCGAGCAGCCAGTGCCCGGTGGGCACGGCCAGCAGCGCCAGGGCGCGCAGCCCGTCGATCGCGCGGTCGCGGTCGGCGGGGGTCTGCCGGGCGATCCGCTCGGCGGCCCTCCGCAGCGGGGCCGGGGTGGTGAGGGCGCTCATCGGGCCTCTCCCTTCGCGATCGAGGCGAACGCCGTCAGGGAGTCCAGGTTTCCCACCACCAGCGGGTGGGACCGTACGAGCCTGCGGCGCGCCGCGTCGTCCGACCCGGCGAAGAAGGCGGCCACCTCGCGCGGCTCCGCGGTCGCCGGATCGGGCAGCGACCGGCCGGACGCCGAATCGGCCCGCCAGGCGTCGGTCCCCGGCGGCGGGCCGGTGACCGCCGTCCGGCTGTCGCCCGACGCCCATCCGGCGGTCCCCCCGACGACGGCCACCGCCAGTGCGGCCGCGGCCGGCGTCCTTCCGAAGCGGCGCATGCCCCTTCTCCTCTCCTCGTGACGAGGTGGAAGGTAGGTAGGGGGTACCGGCGTGTACGTCGGACCGTGGAGCCAAGTCGGATGTCATACCCCGGTAGGGGGTGGAGGAGACGGCGCCGTTCCGGGCCCTGCCCGCGCGCGCCGCCCGCAGGCCCCGTGCTTGCTCCATGGGTGCGATCCGCGTCAGCCGTCTGCCCGAGCGCTTCCGTGTGTCGGCGCGGCCGGGGCCCACCACGGCTCATTGTGGTGATGGTCCGACTAATTGCGGCAAAGGGAGTACCGACGATGCCCCACTGGGAACACCAGCGCGCCCCCGAACCGGGACGGCGCGCGCGCCGGGTCGCCGCCACCGGTTTCGCCTGCGCCCTGGCCGCCGGGTCCGTCGTCCTCCTCGGGACCACGAATGTCAGCGCACGGGCCGTGACCTGCTTCGGCGTCCCCGCCACCCTCGTCGTGGCGACCCCCGGCGCGACCACCGACGGCACCCCCGGCAATGATGTGATCGTCGGTACCGCAGGTCCGGACACGATCCACGGCGGGGGCGGCAACGACCTCATCTGCGGGCTGGCCGGCGACGACATCCTCATCGGCGGGCTCGGCAACGACCAGATCGACGCCTCCGCGGGCACCGACCAGCTGCGCGGCGACGGCTTCAGCCCGACCGGCGACGCCACGGGCGGCGGCAACGACCGGCTCCTCGGCGGTGACGGGGACGATCAGTTCACCGGCGACAGTTACGCACCCGGGGGCACCGCCACCGGTGGCGGGAACGACCAGATCGTCGGCGGCCCCGGCAACGACCGGATGACGGGCGACAGCCGGGGGCTGAGCGCGGTGGGCGGCGGCAACGACCGGATCGACGGCGGCCCCGGCGACGACTCCCTGCTCGGAGACTCCGGCGCGTTCTCCGGCAATGCCGCGGGAGCCGGGAGCGACGTACTGCTCGGAGGGCCCGGCGCCGAGTCCATGACCGGGGACAGCGAAGCCGCGCAGAACGCGATCGGCAACGGCGGCAACGACCTGCTGGACCTGGGACCGGACGGTGGGGTGTACGCCATCGGGGACCACGCCGTCACCAACCCGGCGGGAGGGCTCGCGATCGGCGCCGGGAACGACCGGATCATCGGCGGCGCCTCCGACGAGTTCCTCGTCGGGGACAGCGGCCCGGCCGACGCGACCCGGACCGCCGCGGGCGACGACACGATCACCGGCGGCGCCGGGAACGACCGCATCCTCGGCGACAACGTCGATGCCTCCGGCACGGCCAGCGCGGGAACCGCGGGAGGCAGCGACTTCCTCGACGGCGGCGACGGCATCGACACCCTCAAGGCGGGCCCCGCCACCGACTTCCTCAACGGCGGACCGGACGCCCCGGACGCCTGCGACGGCGAGGGCGGTACCGACTTCACCGCGGGATGCGAGACGCTGGCGAACGTGCCGTAGCCCAACCGGCCGGAAGCGGCCCGGAACCGGCGGGAACCGACGCGGAAGCGGCCCGGCTCAGCCGGAGTCGCCCGGCCGCACCAGACCCGCCTCGTACGCGAAGATCACGGCCTGGGCCCGGTCCCGCAGGTCGAGCTTGGCCAGCACCCGCCCGATGTGCGTCTTCACCGTCTGCTCCGCCAGCACCAGATGCCCCGCGATCTCCTGGTTCGACAGCCCGCGCGCGATCAGCTCCAACACCTCGGTCTCGCGCGGGGTGAGCCCCTTCAACCGCAGCGCGGGATCCCTGCGCGGTGCCCGGCGCTGCTGGACGAAGTCCGCGATCAGCCGCCGGGTCACCGAGGGCGCCAGCAGCGCCTCGCCCGAGGCGACGACCCGGACCGCCGCGATCAGATCGGCCGGCGGGGCGTCCTTGAGCAGGAAACCGGAGGCTCCGGCGCGCAGCGCCTCGTACACGTAGTCGTCGATGTCGAAGGTGGTCAGCATCAGCACCTTCGGCCGGTGCACCACGCCCGGCGGGGGATCGAGGATCTCCCGGGCAGCCGTGAGCCCGTCCATCTCCGGCATCCGTACGTCCATCAGCACCACGTCCGGGTGCGTGGAGCGGGACACCTGCACCCCCTGCCGTCCGTCGGGGGCCTCGCCCACCACATCGATGTCGGCCTGCGCCGACAGCAGGGCGGCGAACCCGGCCCGCACCATGGCCTGGTCGTCGACGATGATCACGCGGATGGTCAACCGGATTCCTCAGCAGGGTCGTTCAACGGCAGTCGGGCGGCGACCCGGAAGCCGCCGTCGGGCAGCGGGCCGGTGTCGAGCGTCCCGCCGGTCAACCGTACGCGCTCGCGCATCCCCACGAGACCGTGCCCCGTGCCCGAACCCTCCAGCTCCACCACGGCGTCCCGGGCCGGGCCGTTGACCACGAGGACGAGGACCTCGTCCTCGTCCACGGTCACCGAGACCCGGGTGGGCGCGCCGGGCGCGTGCCGGACCACATTGGCCAGGGCCTCCTGCACGATCCGGTACGCCGACAGGTCCACCGCGGGCGGCGCCGCACCGGCCGCCCCGGCCGCCAGCGACAACTCCACCGGCTGCCCGGCCCGTACGGTCGCCTCCACCAGCTGCTGGAGCCGGTCGATCCCCGGCTGCGGGGTCCGCTCGCCGTCGGCGCCGTTCGCCCCGCCCGCCCCGTCGCCGCGCAGCACGGTCAGCAGTCGCCGCATCTCGCCGAGCGACTCCCGCGCGCTCGCCGCGATCGCCGCGAACTCCTCCCGTACCGGCTCCGACATCCCCGGCACCCGGTACGGCGCCGAATCGGCCTGCACGGTGATCACCGACATGTGGTGGGCCACCACGTCGTGCAACTCGCGTGCGATCCGGGCCCGTTCCTCCAGCAGGGTCCGCCGGGCCCGCTCCGCCTCGCTGATGCTCTCCTGTTCGGCGACCCGCTGCTGCGCGTCGCCCAGCCCGCGCAGCGCGCCCGTCAGCACCAGCACCACCGCGCTCAGCACGAAGAGCAGAGCGGAGGTGTTGGTGACGCCCGCGGGCTGGGAGAAGCCGAGCACCATCCCGACGGCGCCGGTCGCCAGCCACACCCCGACCAGGGTCCGGATGGACTCGCGCAGTCCCAGGCAGGCCATCAGCAGCAGGTAGCCCACGATGGTCATCGGCGGCCACGGCCAGGCGTGCCCCGCCACGTCGTCGGCCCCCAGCAGCAACACCGCGCCGGCGGTGTGCGAGGCCAGGACGATGACCCAGGCGGGCAGCGGCCGGGTCACCGCGAGGAGCAGCGGGACGGTCTGCGCCACCCCCATCGCCCCCGCCCAGCCGCCGGGCATCCCGTAGTCCTCGGTCAGCACGGTGATGGTGACGGGCAGCAGCGTGATGACGAAGACACCGGCCACGACGAACGGCAGCGCCCGCTGCCACCGCTTGGGGGCCTGCCCGAGCAGCGGCTGCGCCGGCCCTGCGGGCGTGCGCAGCACCAGGGCGAGCTGACCCAGCGCGCCGGGCACCCGTGGACCGGCCTCCGGGGTGGTACGGACGCGTTCGCGGGTCCGGCTGCGCAGCCGGGTACGGGCTCTGTCGCTCATGATCGGACCACCCTATGCGCCGCCGGTCCCCGCGACGGCCCAGGGCCCGTCTTGCCGATCAGGCCGGGCCCGGCCTGCCCGGCACGGCACCTCTCCGCGTTGTCGAAACGCGCGAGTACGGCCAAGTACGAGCTGCGTTCCTCCGCCTTGCGATGCACCGCACCGGACAACCCGGGCCGACCGACCTGATCGACAGGACGGGCCCTAAGCTGCTGGCCTGTCGATCATGGGGGAGCAGGTATGGGTGGCGCGGCCGCACTGGAGAATCTGGTGCCGGTGCTGCTGGCGTTCGGCGGCGGGGTGCTGCTCGCCCGCCGGAAGATCGTTCCGGCCGAGGCATCCAAGGTCTTCTCCGACTACGCCTTCCTCTTCGCCGTCCCCTGCTACCTCTTCGGCAACATCTACGCCAGCGACCTCGGGGCGCTGTTCAACTGGCGGGCGATTGGCGGCTATGCCGGAGCCGCGGCCCTCGCCGTCCTGGCAGTGGCCGCGGCGGCGGTCGCCCACGGCCTGCGCGAGCCCCGCGAGGTGGCCCTGCGCGTGATGGCGGGAGTCCAGGTGAACACCGCGTACTTCGCGGTGCCCGTCTTCATCACCGTGTTCGGGACGGCGGCGCCGATCTTCCCGATCCTGCTGTTCCAGGTCTGCGTCCTGTCCCTGGTCGTCATCGCCCTCATGGAGCTGGGCCGTCCCGGGCCCGCGGCCGGCGGCCCGGGCCGCCGCCTCTCCCGCGCCGTCGGCGCCTCGCTCGCCACCCCACTGGTGCTCGCCTGCAATGCGGGGATCCTGCTCAACCTGCTCTCGGTACGGGTCCCGGCCGTGGTCCTGGACGGCGCCGCGTTCGTCGGGGACAGCGCCTCCCCGGTCGCCCTGTTCGCCCTCGGCCTCCACCTCGGCGGCCTCGGCCTCGACCTGCGGGGCACCACGCGCGAGGAACTCGCCCTCATCGGCTTCAAGTGCCTGGCCTTCCCGCTGCTCACCTGGGCGGTGTGCGGGCTGCTCGTCGGCGTACGGGGCGAGTGGCTGGCGTACCTCGTCCTGATCGCGGCGATGCCGACCCCGCAGAACCTGTTCATCTTCGCCCAGCGCTACGACGTGGGCGTCGACCTCTCCGCGTCGGTCGTGATCAAGAGTTCGCTCGTGTCGCTCCTGCTGCTGCCCCTGTGGCTGCAGACTGTTGCCTCATGAACGCATCTTCGATACCCGGCAGTTCCGTCACTCTCGGGCTGTTCGCCGCCTGGGCGTTGCACGACCTGGAGGAAGTGGCCACGGTGGAGCGCTGGTCCCGCACCCGGGTCCCCGTCCTGCGCGAGCGCCACCCCCGCGTGCCCGAACCGGTCTGGCGGCGCCTGGAAGGTGTGGACGGCCGCGAGTTCGTCGCCGCGGTCGGCGTGATGGCCCTCGTCGTCGGAGCCGCCGCCCTCGAGGGGCACCGCACCGGCGGACGCTCGGCCTTCTACCAGGCATCCCTGAACGGATTCGGCCTGCACGGACTCGTCCACATCGCGCAGGCCGCCTCGACCCGGGGCTACACCCCGGGGGTGGTCACCTCGCCGTTGCTCGTGGTCCCCTTCACCCTGTGGGCGCGCGGCCGGCTGCGGCGCGCCGGAGTGCTGCGGCCCACGCGCCCGCGCGACATCGTCCGGGGACTGGCACTGGCGGGGGCGGCCACCGTGGCCTCGCACGCCGTCGCCCGGCGGATCCGCCGGGCCGCGTCCGCGCGGTAGCGCCGGGCCATCGCCGCGTGGGGCCGGGGCTCGCCTCGTACCCCGGGGACGCCCGCTCGTACCCCGGGCGGCATCGGCTCGTTGACCCGGCATGGAACTGCCGACCATCGCGGCGCCGGGTGTCGGGGAACGGGCCGACGCCGTGGCCGATGCCGCCTGCCATCTCTACGACACCATCGCCCCCTGGGGCCCCGGCGCACCCGGGGGGTGGAGCCGGACCGCGGCGGAGGACGCCGCCGAGGCGATCGAGACCACCGCGCACGCCCTCGCATCCGTCGACCCGGGCGCCCAGGTCGTCCTCGCGCCCGTCCACGCGGCCCTCGCCGACCTGCGCCGCCGCCTCGGGCTCGCGCCCGCCGACGCGCTGACCGGCGACGGGGTGCCGGCGACCCCGCGTACGGTCGGCAATCCGCGCCGGACCCGCTGGGTGCGGGTGCTCACCGGGCCGCCTTCACCCCGGCAACCGCCCTCGTCCCGGCAACCGCTTTCGCCCCGGCAACCGCCTTCTCGTACAACTTCCTGATGTCCGCGCCGAAGTAGGAGCTGTAGGAGGTGTCGGTCTTGTCCCCGCCCGTCTTCCAGCCGCCGATCACCCCCACCACGTCACCGGTTCCGGTGCGCGCGTCGTAGCGGGTCAGGAACGGGCCGCCGCTGGTCCCGCCGGGATAGCCGGTGCAGTCGATCCGCAGGAACGACCCCGGGATCCGGGCGTCGGCACTGGTGAACTTCGTCGTCCGGTTGGCGCACAGGCGCGGCCGGGCGGCGGAGGCCGGATAGCCGATCAGGGTGACCCGGGCGTGCGCGTAACCGGCGCCGGTCACCAGCCGGTTCCCGCCGACCACCGCCTCCACCGGGAAGCCGCGGGCGTCCGGCCCCACCTGGGCGAAGGCCACGTCGAGGGTGGCCGCGCGGTCGACACCCTGGGACCGGTAGCGCGGGTCGATCCAGATCCTGGAGCGGCCGCCCGCGTCCCGCAGGACCGGGAACATGCCGTACGGCTGCGGTTTGGCCTTCGTGTACTTCGGCACGAAGGCCACTTGCTGTGTGTCGGAACCGAGCAGGCAGTGCGCCGCGGTGAGCACGAGATTGCGGCCGGGGGAGGAGACCACGCTCGCGGAGCAGAAGTAGGAGCCGCCGCCCTTGACGAGGAACATCCGGCCGGCGACCGGGACGCCGTCGAAGTTCTGCCCGATGCCGGGGGTGAGGGCCGGCAGCCGCGGAACGACCGGGGGCGCCGGGGCCGGAAGCGGCGCCGGAGCCGATGGCGTGCGCGTGGGCGCGGGAAGGGGCTTGGGCGTGGGAGTGGGCGTGGGCGTCGCACTCGGCAACGGCAACGGCGTCGGTGGCGGTGTGGTGGCCGGCACCGGCGGGGCCGGGGTCGAATCCGGCGTGGCGCCTTGAACCGGTTCGGGCAGCACGGGCGGCTGCGGCGGCACGGGATCCACGAGCTCGGGAGGCACGGGCGGCAACGGGGCGGCGGAGGCCATGCGTTCGGCGGTCCAGAAGGACTGGGCCTCGCGCGCCGACCAGCGGCCGACGGCCACCGGGGCGGCCGCGCTCCCGGCCTCGGCCACCGGCAGCGCCCCTCCGGGTACCAGCAGGGCGGCCGTCACCGCGGCCATCGTCAACGTACGTCGCATGCCGGACACTCCCTAAACGGCCTGGGGGAAACGGAAGAGCCGGTCCGGGTCGTAGGCACGCCGGACCTCCTGCAGGCGGGCGAGGTTCGGGCCGTAGTAGGCCTCGCGCCAGCCGGTGAGCTTCGGGTCGGTGTAGTTCTGGTAGGCGCGTCCGCTCGCCCAGGGGCGCAGGTCCTGCCAGAGCCCGTCGAGCCAGCCCTGGTGCCGGGCCACCTCGGCGGCCGGTGCGGAATCGGGCCAGTAGGCGAGGTACTGGGCGAGGAAGGCGCTGTCGCGGTGCACGAAGGCGGTGCTGCCGGGCGCCACCCGGTTCACGGCGCCGCCGCACACCCCGTCGAACTGCACCACGCCCAGACCTCCCCGGGCGACACTCGTCCCGTACCGCCGCACGGCGTCCAGGACCGCGCCGATCGCCGCGTCCGGCAGTCCGCCGCCCGCCCAGAAATCGGACCGGGCGGCATACGAGTCCCGGCCGAGCCGCCCCTGCGGATCCCGGCCGGGCAGGGCGCCCGGCAGCCGGCACTGTGCGGGGCTCAGCTCCGCGCAGCCGGACATGGCCCGGACGGTGTCCTCGTGGCTGCGTACGGTGATCCAGCTGTCCCGCGGCGCCCCGCCGACCAGGTCCGACAGCCGGGTGAGCTGCGCCTCCAGCTCGTGCCGCCCGTCGAGGCACACCACCCGCACCGCCGGCGCCCCGGCCCCCGCCCCGGATCCGGCCCCGACGGTGAATTCCACCTGGCTCCAGAACGGGTCCGGCAGCCCGGCCAGCCAGTGCTGCCAGCCGCGCAGCACCGCCGC
Source organism: Streptomyces sp. NPDC054932 (assembly GCF_053610205.1). Lineage (NCBI taxonomy): Bacteria > Bacillati > Actinomycetota > Actinomycetes > Kitasatosporales > Streptomycetaceae > Streptomyces > Streptomyces sp. NPDC054932. Next base: position 26,795 of record NZ_JBSGXU010000057.1, read on the forward strand.
GGAATCCCCGGCGGGCCAGTGGAGTTCGGCGAAGGCGCAGTCGCCGACCGGGTGCGCCGCGAAGCGGAACTCGGTGACGACGCCGAAGTTGCCGCCCCCACCGCCGCGCAGGGCCCAGAAGAGCTCCGGCTCCCGGTCGGCGGAGACCTCGCGGACGATCCCGTCGGGCGTGACCACCCGGGCCCCGGTGAGCCGGTCGGCGGTGGTGCCGTGGGCGCGGGAGGCCAGGCCGAGGCCGCCGCCGAGGGTGAGCCCGGCGATGCCGACGGAGGGACACAGCCCGGTCGGGACGGACCGCCCCCGCCCGGCGAGGGCCGCGTGCACGTTCCCGAGCCGGGCCCCCGCGCCGATCCGTACGCCGTCGCCCTCGACCGTCACCGCCGCCATGGCCGAGGTGTCGACGACCAGCCCGGCGGAGCGGGTGGACCAGCCGGCGTAGCTGTGCCCGCCGCCGCGCGGGACCACGGGCACGGCCGAGCGGCGGGCGAAGTCCAGGCAGACGGCCACGTCCGCAGCGTGCGCGGGATAGGCCACCGCGGCCGGGGCGACGGCGTCGTAGCGCGGCTGGAACAGCCGGCGGGCCTCGGCGTAGTCCCGGTCCCCGGGGAGCACCACGCGCCCGTCGATCCCGCGGCCCAGGGCGCCGTAGTCCGGGGTCCGGGACGCCGCTCCGACGCCGGTGAGGACCGCCGCGGCAGCGCTGCCGAGGAGTTGGCGGCGATTGAGGCTCATACCTCCTTCCTGCCACCGCCCGGGCCGATAGCCGTGCAGGCAGGTCCCACGCACACCGGGTTGCCCCCTGAACGGCGCACAGCGGAAACGGTTCCATTGGCGCGACATCCGTACCGGAAATCATCTCTCGACGGGTGAACGGCCGCCGTACGCTGCCCCCATGGCTCTCGTGGATCTCAGTACGCACGCCGACCGGTTCAATGCCGACCCGTACCCCTTCTACGACGCGCTGCGCACCGCCGGGCCCGTGCACCAACTGGTGCTGGGCGGCGAACGCACCTGGCTGGTCGTCGGCCACGAGGAGGCCCGGCAGGCCCTGACCCACCCGGCGCTGTCGAAGAACTGGCTCGGCTCCGAACTGTTCGCGGACACGCCCGCCCACGCCGTCGCCACCAGCATGCTGGACACGGATCCGCCCCACCACACCCGGCTGCGCCGCCTGGTGGCCCGCGAGTTCACCTCCCGCCGGGTGGAGTCCCTGCGCCCCCGTGTCCAGCGGATCACCGACGAGCTGCTCGACGAGATGGCGGCCCGGCCCGACCGCCGGGCCGACCTGATCGCCTCCTTCGCCGTACCGCTGCCGATGACCGTCATCTGTGAACTCCTCGGCGTGCCCGGCCTGGACCGGCACCGGTTCCGCTACTGGTCGGGCGAGATCGTCGCCCCGATGAACGGCGTCGGCGCGGAGCCCCGGGCCCTGGAGGAGATGACCGCGTACCTCTACGAACTCGTCGCGGCCAAGGCCGAGGACCCCGGCGAGGACCTGCTCAGCGCCCTGATCCGGACCCGGGACGAGGATGGCGGCCGGCTCTCCCCGGACGAACTGATCGGGATGGCCTTCCTGCTGCTGGTCGCGGGCCACGAGACCACCGTCAACCTGATCGGCAACGGCGTACGGGCCCTGCTCGCGCACCCCGGGCAGCTCGCCGCGCTGCGCGCCGATCCGGACGGGCTGATCGACGGCGCGGTGGAGGAGATGCTGCGCTACGACGGCCCGGTACAGCACGCCACGTACCGTTTCGCAGCCGCCGACCTGGAGCTGGGCGGCGCCGCCATAGCGGCCGGCTCCTCGGTCCTGGTCGCCCTCGCCGCGGCGGACCGCGATCCGGCACGCTTCGCGCAGCCCGGCCCGGACGTCTTCGACATCCGCCGCACCGGCCCGGGCCACCTCGCCTTCGGGCACGGCATCCACTTCTGCCTCGGCGCCCCGCTCGCCCGCGTGGAGGGCCGCATCGCGGTCCGGTCCCTGCTGGAGCGCTTCCCGGACCTCGCCGAGGACCCGGACGCGGGCCCGCCCGACTGGCTCCCGGGCAACCTGATGCGGGGCGTGACCCGGCTGCCGCTGCGCTGGTGAGCGCAGGAGCCCGGCGCGAACCATCTACTCCTTGCGGGCCAGCAGGAAGCCCTGGGGGGACTGTTCGTCGGGGCCCGCCCCGCGGACCAGCCGGGCGACCTCGGTCAGTCCGGCCCCGGCCAGCAGCCCGGCGATCAGCTCGGGCGGCGTCCGGTACACGTCGAGCTCGACCGGATGCCCGTACGCGTGGTCCAGCCGGATCCTCTCGTCGCCCGCCCTGAAGGCGATCAGGAGGTGGCCGCCAGGCGCCAGCACCCGGGCGGCCTCCGCGAACACCGCGGGCAGCCCCGAGGGCGGGGTGTGCACGGTCGAGTACCAGGCCAGTACCCCGCCGAGCACTCCGTCGGCCACGTCCAGGGCGGTCATCGACCCCACCTCGAACCGCAGCCCCGGATAGGTCCGGCGAGCCACCGCCACCATCGCCGGGGACAGGTCGACGCCGAAGGCCCGTACCCCGAGGCCGTCCAGATGCGCCGTCACCCGGCCGGGACCGCAGCCCAGGTCGGCCACCGCCCGGCCACCACCGCCCGCGTCGTCCCGCACGTACTCGGCGAAGGCGGCCAGCATGGCCCGGTCCAGCGGCTTCCCGGCCAGTTCGGAGCCGAGCAGCCGCGCGTAGTCGACGGCGACGGCGTCGTAGGACGCCCGTACGGAGCTGAGGTACGAGGTCTCTGTCATGCCCCTGAACAGTAGCCTCCAGAATCCCTCCGGGGGGAACCCGACAGGGTGCTCCCGCTCACCCTACGATCAGCGGATTGGGCAGTTCCGCCCACTGATCGCCCGCAACTCCGGGGCTCAGCCGCATCAGGGTGAGCGCCTTGGTGGGCAGAGTCCCGGCCAGCAGCGCCCCGGTGTCCGCGGTGGCCGGCAGGGCGGTCACCTCCGCGAGCGCCTCGGCGAAGGCCCCGGCCGAGCCCGCCGTGGCGCCGAGCGCCCCCGTCAGCAGGGACCCGAACAACTTGCGCCGCAGGACGGTCACGTCGTCGGTGACCAGCCTGCCGGACAGCGGCGGCACCGGCAGGCCGTGCCGGGCCAGCCGGGCCGGGCTGATCCGGATGTCGGCGAGGTCGCGGTAGACCAGGCGGAGCGGGGCGCCGGTGGGGGACAGGACGACGAGGAGGTTCTGGCCGTGGGCCTCCAGCGCCACCCCGAGCTCCAGCACCCGCAGGCACACCGAGAGCGCGAGCCGGGCGAACTCGGCACGCCAGGCCGCCGAGCGCGCGGGGGCGTACGAGGCCAGGGCCGCGACCGGCAGCACCCGCTCACCGGCAGCGGCGTCCGCGTACGCCTCCGGCGGCTCGCGCAGCACGGCCGCCAGGTCGGGGCTGTGCGCGGTCGCCGCGCCCAGCGTGCGGGTGATGTGCAGCCGGCCGTCGAGCCGCTCGGCCAGGCCCTGCGCGAAGGCGGACACGGCCGCCGCGGTCTCGATGGAGTAGACGGAGATGTCCCGCACGGACGAGGTCAGCCGCGCGCTCAGCGCGGTCTTCACGTGCGCCCCGCCGTCGGCGGGGGCCAGGGTGCGCAGGGCCATCAACGGGTGCGCCGCGAAGCCGGGCCGCACCCGCTCGTGCTTGAGGACGTGCGCCGCCTGCCACGGATGCACCGGAAGCAGGATCCGTCCCCGATCCCGCATCGCCTCCGGCCAGTCGCCGGTGACCAGGCACTCCTCGGCCCGTACGGCGACCAGCCCGAGCTCCACCACCGGCCGGTGCTCGGGCGCGTACGCCAGCTGCTCGGCCACCGAGAAGCCGGGCCGGGAACGGCAGTTCGGGTGGTAGGGGTGGCCGTCGACGACCCGCTGCTCCCACTCCCAAGTGCTCTGCGGGGCGGTGTCCTCGCCGGCGGGCGGCTGACCGGCCCGGGAGAGCGCGAGGGAGGCCGTGCAGGCGTCCAGCTCGGTGGCGAACTGCTCGCCGTGCGGCACCCCGAGGGCCGTCACCAGCCGCGCGGCCTGCCGGTAGGGCCTGCCGTCGAGCAGCAGTTCGTTCACGTACGTCCCGGTCGCGTACGGATCCGGCAGCGGACCCTCCAGCCGGCGGCCCCCGGACAGCAGCAGCGCCAGGCCGTCCGGCCCCTGCTCCCGGCCCGCGATCCAGGGCAGCGGTTCGAAGGCGAGGGCCCGCCAGAGCCGGGTCAGCACGGCCGCCCGGGCACCGTCGAGCGCGTCGGCGTACGAGGGTCCGAGCGACGGTCGTACGTCGGCCAGTTCGGCGGCGACGGCCTCTTCGGCCGCGGAGGGGGAAGGATGCATGCGCAGGCTCCGGCATCGGAATATCGCTTTACGGGATGATCAAGTAATGATTGCGGATACCGAAGATCACGGCTGGTGGTTACGCCCTGCGAACCTCCGGCGCACCGGATGGACCGAATGGAATCAGTGGACCTCAACGCCGCCGCCGACGCGTACGCCGCCGCCCCTCTCCTGAACTGCCTGCTCAGGGAGGCGGCCGACCCCGTCACCACGGGCGGGCCGCACGGGCAGGACGGCCGGGACCGGCCTGCGGACGGGCCCGGAGCGGACGCGGGAACCGGTGTGCGCGTCCACCGGCTGCGCGGCACCGGGCGGCTGCTCCGGGTGCGCGGCGGGCGCCGCCCCGCACTCCCGGAACTGCGCACGGCGGACGCCTGGCACCCGCTCAGCCACGCCGAACTGGCCAAACTCGTCTCCGACGAACTCGGCCGGTTCACCGGCGTCCCCAACGACGAACTCCCCGTCGAGATCACCGACAGCCGGGACGCGATCGCCGCGCTGCTGACCGCCCGGGCCGCCGCCGAACCTCCGGCCGACCCGTACCTGCTCTCCGAGCAGTCCCTGGTGATGGGCCACCCGCACCACCCCGCCCCCAAGGCCCGCGGCGGGGCGCCGGCCGGTACCTGGCTGCCGTACGCGCCCGAGGCCCATGCCCGATTCCCGCTCGTCTTCCTCGGGGTGCGCGAGGAAGAGACCGCCGAGGAGGGCGGCCCGGCAGCCTCCGACGCGATCGACTCGCTCGCCGACGCCCTCGACGGGCCGCGCGCTCCCGCCGGATACCGGCTGCTGCCCGCCCACCCCTGGCAGCTCGAGCTGATCGGCGACCGGCCCGCGGTGCGCGAGGCCTTCGCCGACGGGCGGCTGCTGCGACTGGGCGAGAGCCGCCGGCCGGTCTGGCCGACCGCCTCGATCCGGAGCCTCTACGTACCGCGGCCGGCGGCCGACCTCTTCGTGAAGTTCAGCCTCGACGTCCGGATCACCAACGACGTGCGCCGGCTGTGGCGCCACGACCTGCTGAAGCTGCGCCGCACGGACGCGGCCGTCGAGGCCGGTTTCGCCGCCCTGCGCCGGGCGGGCGGGACGGCGGCCTGGCTCGCCGACCGCGGCTACCGCACCGCCGCCTTCGCCTTCGAGGAGCTCGCGGTCCTGGTCCGCGACGGCCTGCACGCCCACACCGTCCCCGGGGCCACACCGCTGCTGGCGGCCGCGCTCGCCGAGGGCTATCCCGGAAGTCCGCCGGCCGGGGCCACCGACCCGGTCCGGTGGTGGCGGGCCTACCTGCGCCAGGTCGTGCCGCCGGTGCTGGAACTGTTCGCCCGGCACGGCATCGTGCTGGAGGCCCACCTCCAGAACACCCTGGTCGCCGTCGACGCCTCGGGCCTGCCGGTGCAGGCCCTCTTCCGGGACGCGGAGGGAGTCAAGCTGCTGCCGGACCTGCCGCGGGCGGATGCCTGGCAGCGCCTGGTCTACTGCCTGGTGGTCAACAACCTGATGGAGATCGCGGGGGCGCTGGCCGGACGGTATCCGGACATCTCGTCTCTCCTGTGGCCGGCCGCACGGGAGGAGTTCCTGCGCCACGGGGCCAGCTGCGGGCTCCCCGAGATCGCGGACCTGCTCGCCGCCGAGACCCTGCCGGGCAAGACCAACCTGCTGCTGCGCTGGACGAGGGCGGACGGCGCGGACGCCCGGTACCTGCCGCTGCCGAATCCGCTGCGCGGGTAGGTCCGGTGGGGCGTGGGTGGGGAATCGGCCAAGGCGGTCGGCGTCACCCGGTCACCCCTCACTGAAAGGTATAGACCAATGCTAGTTTGGTCGGGCAGACCGCGCAGTCCTTGACCACCCGTCAGAGGAGAAGCCATGCCCTCCCCTTCGCGGGGCGGCGGCCAGGCCGCCATGCCCAAGTACCAGTGGATCGCCGCAGCCCTGCGCCGCGATCTCGACCGCGCCGCGCACACCCCCGGCGGCAGACTGCCCTCCGAGCGCAGTCTCGCCGCCCGCTACCAGGTCAACCGGCAGACCATCAGGGCAGCCCTCCAGCACCTGCGCGAGGACGGCCTCGTCGTCACCGGCCGCCGCGGCACCCGCCCCGCCGCCTTCGCCGCCCCGGCCGCGGCACCCTCCGCCGCGGCCGAGCCGGTGGCCGCGTCCTCCTCGCCGGCCTCGACCCGGAGCCGGCTCACGCTCGTCACCGTCCCGCCCTCGCTCGCCGCGCTGCTCGGCATGGCCGGCGGGGACAGCACCCTGGTCCACCACCAACGCGAACGCGGCCCGGCCGGGGAGACCCTCCGGCACGCCGTCACCTACTTCAGTCCCGGAGCCGTCGCCCGGAGCCCCGAACTGGAGGCCTTCCGGAACCGGGCCGCGGCCGTCCGCGAACCGGAGCTGACCGCCCTGCACCGCTGGCTCGACCGCGCCGCGGCGGGCGGCAGGGTCACCGAGACCCTGACCGTGACCCGCGTCACCCGCCCGCACGCCGCGGCCCCCGCCTGCGGTCTGACCGTGCGCCGCACCCTGCACGACACCTCCGGCCGACTGCTGGCCGTCACCGACCTGGCCTTCCCCACCTGGGACCGCCTCACCTTCCACCGCGACCACGCGGCCACCGGCTTCCGCATCATCTAGGCCGGACGCGCGCTGTGGGCTCGGCCACACCCCGGGCGGCGGCGCGCCGGGCCCGGCCGGTGCGCAGGCCGCCGGGTTCCGGCCCCAACTCGCCACTGGGGGGCGGGCATACCCGCCCGGGGCCGCCCGCGGCCTCCGGGTCCGGCGCACGGACCCGCGTACGGGACTCCCGTACCCCGTACGTGAGGAGGATCACCCCGGCGTTTGCTCGGGTGAATGAGGGGCATCGGCGCTGCTGGAGCGGAACCACGTCCTCCGGTCGTTCGTGCCGGAGTCGGGGCGCACACGGGCAGATCCCGTCCCGCTCCACGGCCCGCCGGTCCGCCGGCGCGCGCCGTTCTTGGTACGACCCGTGAGGTGTATGTGTCCACGCTCCAGGCCGAGCACGTCTACAAGGTGTTCGGGAGGCGTCCCGCCGACAGCGCGGCAGCGGTCCGCGCGCTCGAAGGCGGCGCAGGCCGCGACGAGTTGCGCGCCGACGGGACCACTGCCGCCGTGATCGACGCCTCCTTCGACGTCCAGCCCGGCCAGATCTTCGTGATCATGGGCCTTTCGGGATCGGGCAAGTCCACGCTGCTGCGCATGCTGAACGGCCTGCTCGAGCCCACCGCGGGACGCATCCGCTTCGGCGGCCAGGACCTCACCGCGCTGAGCGCGCGCGAGCTGCGCCACGTACGGTCCACGAAGATCTCCATGGTCTTCCAGCACTTCGCGCTGTTCCCGCACCGCAACGTGCTGGAGAACGCCGGCTACGGCCTCGAGGTGCAGGGCGTGCCCCGCCCCGAGCGCGAGCGGCGCGCCGCCGAGGCCCTCGCCCTGTGCGGGCTGGAAGGCTGGGAGAAGTCCTGGCCCGACGAGCTCTCCGGCGGCATGCAGCAGCGGGTCGGCCTCGCCCGCGCCCTGGCCACCGACGCCGAGCTCCTGCTGATGGACGAGTCCTTCAGCGCCCTCGACCCGCTGATCCGCCGCGACATGCAGGACCAGCTGCTGGAGCTCCAGCGGCGCCTCAGGAAGACCATCGTCTTCATCACCCACGACCTCAACGAGGCCATGCGCCTCGGCGACGGCATCGCCGTCATGCGCGACGGCCGCATCGTCCAGCAGGGCACCGCCGAGGACATCCTCACCCGGCCCGCCGACGACTACGTCGCCTCCTTCGTCCAGGACGTCGACCGTTCGCGGGTGCTCACGGCCGACGCCGTCATGGACGTGCCCGACGCGGACGCCGACGCCTGCGGCTGCCCGACCGTCCACGGCGACACCCCGCTCGCCGACCTGTGCGCGGTCAGCGCCCGGGTCCCGCACGCGGTCGCCGTCACCGACGCGCAGGGCGCCGTCGTCGGCTCCGTTCCGCAGGACCGGCTCATCGCCTTCCTCGGTGACGAACAACGGCCCCCGATGGCCTGTGCGGAGGTGGCCGCCTGATGCCCCGCCTGCACCTCGGCGCCTGGGTCGACAGTGGTGTCGACTTCCTCCAGCGCCACCTGTCCTGGCTGTTCGACGCGATCACCGCACTCGTCACCGGTCTCTACGACGGCATCGACGCCGTCCTCTCCGCCCCCGCCCCGCTGCTGTTCGCGGGCATCCTCGCGCTCGGCGCCTGGTGGCTGCGCGGGCTCCTCGCCGGCCTGCTGGCCTTCGCCGGCCTCGCGCTCATCGACTCCGTCGGCCTGTGGTCCGACGCGATGTCCACGCTCTCCCTCGTCCTGGTCGCGACCCTCGTCACACTGGTCTTCGCGATCCCGCTCGGCATCCGGGCCTCCAGATCCGACCGGGTCAGCGCCGTCCTGCGGCCCGTCCTGGACTTCATGCAGACCATGCCGGCCATGGTCTACCTCATCCCCGGGATCATCTTCTTCGGGGTGGGCGTCGTGCCCGGCATCATCGCGACCATCATCTTCTCGCTGCCGCCGGGCGTACGGATGACCGAGCTCGGCATCCGCCAGGTCGACGCGGAACTGGTCGAGGCCGCCGATGCCTTCGGCACCACCCCGCGCGACACCCTCGTCCGCGTGCAGCTGCCGCTGGCCCTGCCGACGATCATGGCGGGCATCAACCAGGTCATCATGCTCGGCCTGTCCATGGTCGTCATCGCCGGCATGGTCGGCGGCGGCGGGCTCGGCGGCGCCGTGTACCGAGCCATCGGCAACGTGGACATCGGCCTCGGCTTCGAGGCGGGCATCTCCATCGTCATCCTGGCGATGTACCTCGACCGGATGACCGGCGCCCTCGGCCGCCAGGTCTCCCCGCTCGGCCGGCGCGCCCTCGCCAAGGCGCGGGCCGCGGCCACCGGCGCGGCCAAGGTGTGGAACCACCGCCCCCAGCCCGCCCATGCCCTCACCGGAGTCGTGGTGCTCGCCCTCACGGCGGGCGGTCTCAGCACCTTCGGGGGCTCGGCCTCCGGGGACGGACCGGCCGGTGCGGCGAACATCGGCAAGGGCCGCACGGTCTCCGTCGGATACATCCCCTGGGACGAGGGCATCGCCTCCACGTTCCTGTGGAAGGAGCTCCTGGAGCGGCGCGGCTTCAAGGTCGACGCCCGCCAGCTGGAGGCCGGAGCCCTCTACACCGGCCTGGCCGGCGGCCAGATCGACCTCCAGACCGACTCCTGGCTGCCCGTCACGCACGCGCAGTACTGGGAGAAGTACGGGAACAAGCTGGAGGACCTCGGCTCCTGGTACGGCCCCACTTCGCTGGAGCTGTCCGTGCCCGCCTACATGAAGGACATCCGCTCGCTCGCCGACCTCAAGGGCAGGGCCGACCGGTTCAAGGGCCGCATCATCGGCATCGAGCCGAGCGCCGGAGCCATGTCCATCCTCAAGGACAAAGTCCTGAAGGAGTACGGCCTCGAAGGCGAGTACCAGGTCGTCGACGGCTCCACCCCCGGCATGCTCGCCGAGCTCAAGCGGGCCTACGACAAGAAGGAGCCTGTCGTGGCCGTGCTGTGGTCCCCGCACTGGGCCTACTCCTCCTACGAGCTGACCAAGCTGGAGGACCCCGAGGGCGCCTGGGGCAAGGGCGACGGCATCCACACGCTGGCCCGCAAGGGCTTCGGCGACGACGAGCCCGAGATCGCCCGCTGGCTGCGCGACTTCAAGCTCACCGAGCAGCAGCTGACCGGCCTGGAGGCGAAGATCCAGGAGACCGGGAAGGGCAAGGAGCAGCAGGCCGTCCGCGCCTGGCTGGAGGACCACCCCGAGGTCGACCGGCTCGCCTGACACCGAAGGCGCCGCCGCATGCAGGGCCCCGTACCGTCGTACGGTCCTGCGCGCGGCGGCGCCTTCGCCGTGCTCAGGGGCGGCTCAGCCGGCCAGGACCCGCTGCGGGGTCCGCTGCGCACCGGCGTCGGCGTCGCCGTCGCGGTCCGCGCCGGAGCGGCGCGGGCGCACCGGCCACCACAGGGAGCGGCCCAGCAGGGTGGCCAGGGCGGGCACCAGCACGATCGACAGGACGAAGGCGGAGAGCATGATGCCGAGGGCCGTCGCGAAGCCGATCTGCTGAGTGGACGGGGCCGGGGTGACGGCCAGGCTCCCGAAGGAAGCGGCCAGCACCAGGCCCGCCGTGGCGATGGCGGGCGCCGTGTGGCGCACGGCGCGGCCCACCGCGGCGCGGGCCGGACCGGGCCGTGCCATCTCCTCCCGGATCCGGTCGCTCATCAGGATGTTGTAGTCGGTGCCCAGCGCGACCACGAACAGGAACAGCACGAGCGGCAGCGTGAAGTCCACCCCGGGCCGGTCCAGGGCGTGCTGGAACACCAGGGTCGAGGCGCCGAGGGTGGCGGCGAAGCCGAGCCCGACCGAGGCCAGCAGGATCACCGGCGCGAGCAGACTGCGCAGCAGTGCCAGCAGGATCAGTCCGATCAGAGCCGCCGCCACCGGGAAGACCACCTCCAGGTCCTTGTCCACGGCGGTCGCGATGTCGGCGAAGATCGCCGCCGTGCCGCCCACGTGTGCCTCCGTACCGGCGGGTGTGTGTTCCGCGACCGTGGCCCTGACCGGGCCCGTCACCAGATCGCGCGCCTCCTGGCGCTGGGGGTCGGCCGTCAGGAACAGGTCGATCCGCGCGGCCCGCCGGTCCCCGGTCAGCACGGTGTCCGCGACCTGGCCCACGCCGTTGACCCGGGCGAGCGCCGTGGACAGCCCGCCGAGCCGTTCGGCGGTCAGGGCGGCGCCGTCGGAGGCGGTGACGAAGACGCTGGTCGGATCCGACACGCCGGCCGGCATCGCGCCGGATATCTCGGCCGCGGTGGCCACGGCGGCGGTGTGCTCCCCGCCCCCACCGCTCTGCCCGTAGTCCATGCGGATCCCCACGACCCCGGCCGCCAGGGCGCCGAGCAGGGCCACCGAGGCCAGGACCAGTGCGACCGGCCGGCGTGCCACACGGTCGCCCATCCTCGCGGCGGAACCGGCGCGGGGCGCGCTCTTCAGGTCCCGGGAGGGCCAGAACATCCTGCGGCCGGTGACCGCCAGCAGGGCCGGCATCAGGGTCAGGCTGCCCAGCAGCATCACCAGGACGGACAGCGCGATGGCCGGCCCGAGGACCCTGAACTGGCCGAAGGAGGCGACCCCGAGCGTGGCGAACGCGGCGACGATGGTCAGGGCCGCGGAGGTGATGGCCGTACCCACCCGTCCGGCGACCAGGGCGGCGGCCTCGCGCCCGGACTGCTCGGGGTGTTCGCGCAGCTGCTCCCGGAAGCGGAAGAGGAGGAAAAGGAAGTAGTCGATTCCAATGCCCATCAGCACCACACTGATCAGACTCGGCGTGGATTCGGACAGACCGGTCCCGGTCAGCAGCGCGGCGCCGACCACCACGCCCGCCGCGGCGCCGCCGATGACGGTGACCGCGAGCAGCGGCAGCAGGGCCGCCAGGGCGCTGCGGAAGACGAGTACGTGCAGCAGGACGATGACCCCGAGCATGATGATGCCGACGACCACCGACCTGGTCTTCTCGGCGTCCGCGGTGTCCACGCGGTCGGCGATGCCGCCCGTGAAGCCGGTGCGCAGGCCCTCATCGGCGAGAGCGTCCCGGGCGGAGTCCCGGAAGGTCCGGTAGGTGTCCTGCACGCCGGGATCGGCGGCGTTCCCGGTCAGTTCGACGGACAGCAGCCGGAAGGAACGGTCGGGCGCGGTCATCGCCGGGCTGACCCGGGGGATCTGCGAGTGGTCCTGAGCCAGGGGCGGAGTCTCCTCGGTCCTGGGCATGACCACCCGCTGCCGGGACAACCGGGCGGCCTGCGCGTCGATGCGCTGCTCGTCGGCGGCCGTGAGCGGCGCGCCGTCCGACCGGGCCACCAGCACGGTCAGGAGGTTGGCGTCCGGCTTCGCCCCGAACCGCTCCTCGGCGATCTTCAGAGCGGCCGCCGAGTCGTAGTGCGCCGGCAGGAACCCGCCGCTGCCGGTCTGAATGGCGCGGAAGACGAACGCCTGGCCGAGGACGGCCGCGGCCAGTCCCAGGACCGCCCACAGGGCGATCACCTTCCACGGACTTCTCGTCGAGAATCCGGTCAGGGCGCGGATCACTGGTTTCCTCCGGTCTGTGCGGTGCGGGTCGGGGGTTCCCGGCCCGACTCCAGACCATCAGGAGCGAACGGGCGAAGCGTCAGGTCGGGGGAGGATCCGCACCCCGGGACCAGGGTCCGGGCGCCCGCGCCGACCAGGACCGTGGTCCTGGTACGGGTCCCGACCTCGGTCGGGTGGCACGGGAGACGGCCGGTGCCAGAATGGATCACCTCGGAGGAGGACCGGCGGCATCGGCCGGGCATCGGGCCGGGCATCGGGGCGGGCATGGGGGCGGGCATGGGGGCGGGCATGGGGGCGGGCATGGGTGTGGGCACGAACACGGCTGCGGACACGGACACGGATGCGGATGCGGACCGGGGTCCGTGGACGCGCAACGACGCACTCGTGGCGGTGGCGGCCGGCGCCACCGACCTCGTCGGCTTCTCCCTCGGGACCCTCACCGAGGGCGGCAGTCTGAGCGTGACCGCGGCCGCCCTGCTGGTGGTCTCGGCGATGGCCCTGCTCGCCCGGCGCGTCAGCCCCGTTCCGGTACTCGCCGTCGTGCTGGCCCTCGGCACCCTGGTGAACATGGCCGCTCCGCTGGCCCCCCACTTCACCCTCAGCCTGACGATCGCCCTCTACTCGGTGGCCCGGACGAGCCGCCCCGCCGTGGTCGCCGTGACGGTGGCCGCCGCCGTACCGCTCGTCTCCGCCGGCCAGAGCGGCTGGCCGCTGCCCTTCGGCTGGTGGGGCCTGGCCGGAAACGCGACCGCCGCTCTCATCTGCGTCACCGCGGCCTGCGTCGTCAAGCACCGGCAGCGGGAGGCGGAGACCCGGCGGCTGCTGCTCGCCGACCGGGCGGTGGCCGAGGAACGCCGCCGGATCGCCCGCGAACTGCACGACATCGTCGCCCACCACATCACCACCATGCAGCTGATGGCCGGCGGGGCGCGGGCCAACCTGGCCTACGACCCGGAGGCGTCCCGGGAGGCCCTCGTCACCCTGGAGGACTCCGGGCGGATGGCGCTGCGCGAGATGCGCCAACTCCTCGACGTGCTGCGGGCCGGGGAGGAACCGGAAGAGACCCCGCCCGCGCCGCAGCCCGGAGCCGATGACCTCGCGCGGATCATCACCGAGTCCCGGCTGGCCGGGACGGAGACCGAGTTCACCGTGGACGGCCCGGTCCGCCCGCTGCCGCCGACCGTGGGCCTCACCGTCTTCCGGATCGTCCAGGAGGCCCTGACCAACACCCGCAAGCACGCGGGCGGGGCGCGGGCCCGCGTACGCCTCACGTACGACCGGGACGAGGTGGGCGTGGAGGTGCGGGACGACGGACCGGGAGCGCAGGCACCGGCCGTCCGCCCCGCGGCGCGCTCCGGGTACGGTCTGATCGGTATGCACGAGCGGGTCGCCCTGCAGGGCGGAACCCTGGAGGCCGCCGCCCTCGACGGCGGCGGATTCCGGGTGGCGGCCCGTATCCCGGTCCCTGTCCCGGCACCCCTCCCGGGCCCGGGCGAGGGCGAGAGAGAGGAACGGCACGGATGATCCGTGTACTCATCGCCGACGACCAGCCGCTGGTACGGCGCGGCCTGGCCCTGATCCTGGGTCCCGACCCGGAGTTCGAGGTCGTGGGCGAGGCCGAGGACGGAGCCCGGGCCGTGGCCCTCGCCCAGCAGGTGCGGCCCGACGTGGTCGTGATGGACATCCGCATGCCGGTCCTCGACGGGGTCCAGGCCACCGCGGAACTCGCGCGCACGCTCCCCGAGGCCCGTGTCCTGGCGCTCAGCACCTTCGACATGGACGAGTACGTGGTCGCCGCCCTGCGCGCCGGCGCGTACGGCTTCCTGCCCAAGGACATATCCCCGGAGGAGCTGATCGCCGCGGTCCGCATCGTGCATTCCGGCGAGGCCGCCGTCGCACCGCGGCTGCTCAGCAGGCTGCTCTCCGCCTACGTACGGACCACCGCGCGGCCGCGATCGTGGACGGCCGAGTACCCGGTCGAACTCACCCCGCGCGAGCTGGAGATCTGGCGGCTGATGGCCACCGGCCGGGGCAACGCCGAGATCGCCACGGAACTGGACATCAGCGTCTCCACGGTCAAGAACCACATCACCGGCATCTTCGGCAAGCTGGGCGTCCGCGACCGCGCGCAGGCCGTGATCGCGGCGTACGAATCGGGCCTGGTGGAGGCCGGCAGCGGGAGCGGTTGATCACCAAGTGCCCGCAAGAGGACCGGATTCCTCCTGCGGACCACACCTCTGACCAGCCGGAACACTGGACGATTCGCCCGTGCGCACAGTGGCCCGTCCGTGGCACAGTGCGATCAGTCCAACCGCACGACCAGGGAGCCTCCATGCGCGATCCGCACGCCACGCCGCTCACGGCCGCCCCCGAGTGCCTGCCGGAACCCCGCCCGCTGCCCTGCTGCCCGGTGTGCGACGGCGCGCCGGAACGCATCTCCTGGCGCCAGCGCCCGGGGCGGCCGGTGGTCCTGGTCTTCGACCCCTGCGGCCACCGCTGGTCCTCCCCGGCCCCACCGGTCCTGGCGGTCACCCCACCGCTCCCGCCGGGGTGACCGGCTGATCACGACAGCACCCGACTCCGGTCCTGCCCACGCCTGTTCGGCCGGGCCCGCCCCGGGCGAACTGCCGCGCGGCGCTCAGTCCGACCGGACGCCGTCGGCAGCTGCCGGATGCTCAAATATGCGTGATGGAAGCCGACTTCGAGCATCATCTTTCACTGAGGCCCGCCGGAGCGCTATCTTGCCGGGAGCATGCCAAGGAGCTGTGTCCGTGTTCCGGACCGCACGAGGAGCTGCCCCATGAGACTGCCAAGCATCCGCAGGAGCCAGGGTCGGCAAGGCCCGTCAGGCAGCAGGGTCCACGCGGCGCGGCGGGGGGGCAGGCGGCGCGCCCCCGCCGCCGCCCAGCGCCCCGCCGCCCCCACCCGCGGGGGGCGGGCCCCCCCCCGGCCCCGCCCCCTAACCCCCCCCGCC
>NZ_JBSGXU010000058.1:0-42117 GCF_053610205.1 Streptomyces sp. NPDC054932
TCCGTGGGCCGCGGTGCGTGGCGCCCCTGGGCCGTCCGTGGCAATGCGGCCGCGCCCGTGTGCGGCTGTGGCCCGGCGGCCCCCGGCACGATGAACAATCGCGGTCATCACGACCGAGGGGTACCGCCCATGCAGACAGCAGGACGTCCGGCGCGCAGAGCCCTGCTGGCGGGTGGTCTCGCCGCCGGCGCCGCCGCACTCGCGGGATGCGGGGCGGCGAGCACCCCGAAGGCGACGACCGCCGCCCCGCAGCCGCGGCCGGACACACCCGGGGCCGCGTTCGCACGCCTGATGGAGGGCAACGCGCGCTGGGTGAACGGGGACCTCGAACACCCCGACCGGGATCCCGAGCGCCGCGAGCTCGTCGCCGGGGCGCAGGACCCGTTCGGGGTGGTCCTGGCCTGCATCGACTCCCGGGTGGCACCGGAACTCGTCTTCGACACCGGGCTCGGCGATCTGTACGTGCTGCGCACGGGCGGGCAGGCGATCGGCCCGGTGGTCACCGGATCCGTCGAGTACGGGCCGATGACGGGCGGCACCCCACTGATCGTCGTGCTCGGGCACCAGCGCTGCGGAGCCATCGAGGCCGCCTACAAATCGCTCAAGGACGACGCACCCCTGCCCGGGAACCTCCAGGCGATCGTGAAGGCGGTGGAGCCGGCGTACCGGCTGACCGTCAGGAACCCCGGCGCCGACCCCGTGGACACCATGATCCACAACCAGATCAGGGTCACCGCCGACGATCTGCGCGCCAACGGCGACCTGGCGCCCCTCGTGAAGAAGGGCGCCCTGGCCGTCGTCGGCGCCTACTA
Source organism: Streptomyces sp. NPDC054932 (assembly GCF_053610205.1). NCBI lineage: Bacteria > Bacillati > Actinomycetota > Actinomycetes > Kitasatosporales > Streptomycetaceae > Streptomyces > Streptomyces sp. NPDC054932. The sequence continues at coordinate 813 of NZ_JBSGXU010000058.1, forward strand.
CTCGCTGGACACCGGCAAGGTGGACGTCCTGACGGGGGCGCCCGCCTGAGCCGTCACTCCGGCTTCTGCGCCCCCGGGATCGCGTCGATCGCGGCGAGCAGCTCGGCGTCGAGCGGGCGGTCGGCGACGGCCGCGTTGGCCCGTACCTGCTCGGCGGAGGTGGCTCCGGCGATGACGGAGGCGCAGCCGGGCTGGGCGGAGAGCCAGCCGATGGCGAGTTCGAGGACGGTCCGGTCGTGCTTCTCGGCGAGCGCGGCCAGCGCTTCGACGACGTCGAGGCGCTCCTCGGTGAGGTACGAGTCGCGGCCTTCGAGGCGGGAGCCGGCCGGTACGGCGGCGCCCCGGCGGATCTTGCCGGTCAGCAGGCCGTTGGCGAGCGGGAAGTACGGGAGCACGCCGACGCCGTAGTGCAGGGCCGCGGGGACCAGGTCGCGCTCGGCCGACCGCTCCAGCAGCGACCACTCGTTCTGCGCCGACACGAAGGGGACCGAACCGGTCTCGCGGGCGACATGGGCGGCCTCGGCGAGCTGCCATCCGGAGAGGTTGGAGTGGCCGATGTAGCGGACCTTGCCCTCGGCTACGAGCTCGGTGAGCGCGGCCAGGGTCTCGGCCACCGGGGTGGCCGGGTCGGGGCTGTGCAGCTGGAAGAGGTCGATGTGGTCGGTGTCGAGGCGGCGCAGGGACTCCTCGACGGCCCGCCGGATGTAGGCACGGCCACCGCGGGATCCGGCGGCGGGACCGTACTTCATGTCGACGCCGTCGTAACCGAACTTGGTGGCGAGGACGACCTGGTCGCGACGGCCCTTGAGGGCCTGCCCGAGGTGGATCTCGGAGCCGCCGGCGCCTCCGTAGATGTCGGCCGTGTCCAGAAGGGTGATGCCCGCGTCCAGGGCGGCGTCGACGACGGCGCGGGTGGCCTGGGCATCCAGTCGGCCGCCGAAGTTGTTGCAGCCGAGGCCGACGGCGGAGACCTGCAGTCCTGAACTGCCCAGGGGGAGATGGCGCATGCGTTTCGTTCCTCCGACTCGACGAGTACATGATCAACCGAATGGTCAGTCTAGGCCGCCCGGTCGGGCGCCGGAACGGAATCCGGACGGGGCGGTGTGAACACCGTGTGTCATGCGCCGGGCGGTGGGCCGGGGGCTCAGTTCGTGGCGTCCCACTCGGCCTCGGTCATCGGCCTGGCGTCCGGGTAGTGCCGTCGGATCTCGCCCAGCACCCAGGCGTCGGCCGTGCGGACGTCCCAGCTGGAACTGTCGAACTCCCGCAGGATCAGTACGAGTTCGTCTCCCGCGTACCCCGCGAAGTCCGCGTCGATCGCCTGCAGGTGGGGCGCGTCCATGGCCAGCAGTTCCAGGGTGGGAATGCCGGGGCCCGCCGAAGCCTCCACCAGCCGGGCGAACGCGGGGTGCGGTGGGTCGTCCACGAGCAGGGCCTTCCAGGTCAGCCCCAGCCCGTAGCTCCCCAGCCGGACGAGCAGCTCGGCCAGGGTGACGTAGTGCGGACCGGCCGGGCGGCCCGCGTGCGCCGGACCGTCCCGCCAGGCCGCGAAGGTGACCATGTGCGGGGTGGGTGGAGTGGGGATGGACGGGTTCGGGGTTCGCGTCATGCGTTCGGCATCCTGGTTCGGGCTAGACAAGGCGGGTCGCGCCGGGGGACGGGGCTGCCGTCGTGATGCGGGGCGGTTCGAAGTCCGCCCGGCGGAAGGCCGCCGTGACCGCCCGCGTCACCGCCTGCTCGGCGTCCGCGTCGATCAGGGCCAGTGCCGAGCCTCCGAAGCCGCCGCCCGTCATCCGGGAGCCGTACGCGCCCGCCGCGTCGGCGGTGGCCACCGCCAGGTCGAGCTCCGGGCAGGACACCTCGTAGTCGTCGCGCAGCGAGACGTGGCCTTCGGTGAGCAGCGGGCCCGTTTCGCGCAGCCGGCCGGCGCGCAGCAGCTCCTCGATCCGCAGGACCCGCGCGTTCTCGGTCACCACGTGCCGGACCCGCTTGCGCCCGACCGGGTCGTCGAGCCGGGCGAGTGCCCGCTCCAGCCCCTGGTACGGGAGGTCGCGCAGGGCGGGCAGGCCGAGGGCCTCTGCCGCCCGGTGGCAGGAGGCCCGGCGCCGGGCGTAGGCCCCGTCGGCCAGTGCGTGCTTGACCCGGGTGTCGATGACGAGGAGGCGCAGGCCGGCCGCCGCGCAGTCGAAGGGGATGTGGCTCTGTTCGAGGCTGCGGGTGTCCAGGTGCAGGGCGTGCCCCTCGGTCGCGCACGCCGAGGCCATCTGGTCCATGACCCCGCAGGGGACGCCGACGTACGCGTTTTCGGCGCGGCGGGCGAGTGCGGCCAGCTCGGGGCGGGCGAGCGGGATCCCGTACAGGTCGGTGAGGGCCAGGGCGGTGGCCACCTCCAGGGCGGCGGAGGAGGACAGGCCGGCGCCGGTCGGTACGTCGGACCGTACGTGCACATCGGCGCCGCCGACCGGAAGCCCGGCGTCCAGCAGCGCCCATACGACCCCGGCCGGGTACGCGGCCCAGGTCTCGGCGCCCTGCGGTGGGCTCGCCGGATCGAGACCGGCGAGGTCGAGGGTGACCGCGCCCGAGGGGGCGGCGGCGGAGTGGACCCGCAGGATCCGGTCGGTGCGCCGGGCGGCGGCCACCTCGGTGCGCTGCGGGAGGGCGAAGGGCAGGGCGAAGCCGTCGTTGTAGTCGGTGTGTTCGCCGATCAGGTTGACCCGGCCGGGGGCCGCCCAGACCCCCTCGGGCGGGTAGCCGTACAGCTCCCGGAAACCGTCCTGCGCCGTCCCGCTCACGGGCTCGCCACCTCCCGCAGCCGCGCGGCCGCGTCCTCGGGCCGGACGTCGTTCATGTAGGCCTCCATGCCGGACTCGGTCCCGGCCAGGTACTTCAGCTTGTCCGCGGTCCGGCGGATCGTGAACAGCTCCAGGTGGAGCGCGAAGTCCGCCCGCCCCTCGCCCGCCGGGGCCTGGTGCCAGGCGGAGATGTACGGGGTCGGCTCGGGCCGGTCGAAGAGCCGGTCGAAGCGGCGCAGCAGCTCCAGGTAGACCCGGGGGAACTCGGCACGGGCCGCGTCGCCGAGGGCGGGCAGGTCGGCGACCCGGTGGCGCGGGTAGAGGTGGACCTCGTACGGCCAGCGCGCCGCGTAGGGCACGAACGCGCTCCAGTGCTCCGTTTCCAGGACGACGCGGGTGCCTTCGGCGCGCTCGGCGGCCAGGACCTCCTCGAAGAGGTTGCCTCCGGTGCGCTCGCGGTGGGCGGCGACGGCGCTGAGCATCCGGGCGGTGCGCGGGGTGACGAAGGGGAAGGCGTAGATCTGCCCGTGCGGATGGCCGAGGGTGACGCCGATCTCGGTGCCCCGGTTCTCGAAGCAGTAGACCTGCCGGATCCCCTCTCGGGCGGAGAGTTCGGCGGTGCGGTCGCTCCATGCGGCGAGGACGAGCGCGGCCCGCTCCTCGTCGAGCTCGGCGAAGGAGGTCCGGTGGTCGGGGGTGAAGCAGATGACCTCGCAGCGGCCGGTGTCGCCGGAGAGGGAGGGGAAGCGGTTCTCGAAGACGGCCACCTCGTAGTGGGGGGCAGGGATCTCGCTCGCACGTCCCTCGGTGGAGGGGCACAGCGGGCAGGCGTCGGCGGGCGGGTGGTAGGTGCGGGCCTGCCGGTGGGAGGCGATGACGACCCGGTCGCCGAGCAGCGGGTCGCGCCGCACCTCGGACCTGCTCGTGGTGGCGGACGCGTCGAGCGGACGCGTGTCGGGGAGGGCGCGGGCAGCGCCGTCGCCGGTGTCGTAGTAGTGGATCTCGCGGCCGTCGGCGAGGTGGGTGCTCGTGCGCTTCACGGAAGGAACTCTCTCATTCCAGGGTGACGACCGTGGTGCGGCCCAGGTCCGGCCGGTCACGCAGGGGCAGTTCGGTGCCGGGGCGCTCCAGTTCGAGAACGATGATCTCGTTCTCGCCGTCCTGCCAGAGGGGCCCGGGGGCGTAGAGCGTGCGCTGCGGGCCGCGGGGTGTGTCGTGGTGTCCGAGGAGGAAGCCGTTCAGCCAGACCAGGCCGGTCCCCCAGCCGGACATGTCGATGAAACCGTCGGCGGGCCCGTGCGTGGGGGTGTGGGTGAAGCGGTGGAAAGCGGGCCGGCCCGGCTCCGCCGGCTGCGGCGCGAAGTCGAGTCCGGTGAGGTCGGTGAGCGGCAGCGGCCTGATCTCCCACTCGAACAGCAGTTGATGGCCGTGGCGGACGCCCCGCCGGATGCCCTTGCGGTCGTCGAGCAGCGGCCCGTAGTTGACCCTCCCCTGCGCCCGGACGAGTACGTCGAGGACCAGCCCCGCCTCGCCGACCGGCAGGTCGAGCCCCTCGTCGGGGGCGTTGCGGTCGAGGACGCCGAGGGGCGCGCCGTCGGCGAAGAGGTACGCGCGGTCGCCCAGCCCGTCGATCCTGACGGGCATGGCGGGCCGCGGGCCGGTGAGGGTGGTGCGGTAGTGGATCAGGCCGTGACTCTGCCCGAGCCGCTCCATGGACTCGGGGGCGGGGCGCAGCACCGGCGGACCGCCGAGCAGGTCGAGGCGGTCGAGGAGCGGCGCGGTGCCGGCCCGGGTGGCGAGGGCGGGGGTGATCCGGGGCGGCGGTTCGGGCAGGGGGGTGTCGGGGAGCGGCAGGTACTTGCCGATGACCTCGCGGAACGCGTGGAACTTGGGGGTGAGTTCGCCGGCCTCGCCGATGGGCGCGTCGTAGTCGTAGCTGGTGACGGTGGGTCGGTAGCCCGGGTCGCCGGGCCGGGATCCGGTGTGGTTGGCTCCGGCCCAGAAGCCGAAGTTGGTGCCGCCGTGGGCCATGTAGAGGTTGACGGAGGCTCCGGTGGCGAGGAGTTCGTCGAGCGAGCGGGCCGCATCCTCGACGGCGCGGACGTGGTGGTCCTCGCCCCAGTGGTCGAACCAGCCGATCCAGAACTCCATGGCGGCGAGCGGGCCGGCCGGCTGGTAGCGGCGGAGCACGTCGAGGCGTTCGGCGGGCCGGGCGCCGAAGGTGGCGGTGGCGAGCCGGCCGGGGACCGTGCCGCCCTGGAGCATGGCGTCCTCGGGGCCGTCGGCGGTGAACAGCAGGCAGTCCACGCCGCGTGCGACGAGGGCCTGTTCCACATGGGCGCGGTAGCGGGTGTCGTTGCCGTACGAGCCGTACTCGTTCTCGATCTGCACGGCGACGACGGGGCCGCCGCGGCTCGCGAGCAACGGCAGCAGTTCGGGGACCACCAGGTCGAACCAGCCGTCGGCCTCGGCCTCGAACCGCGGGTCGGAGCAGCGCAGGTGGAGGCCGTCGACGGCGAGGAGGCGGGCTGGCAGGCCGCCGAAGTCCCATTCGGCGCAGATGTAGGGGCCCGGGCGGACGATGGCGTCGAGCCCGAGGTCCCGGGCGAGTCGCAGGAAGCGGCCGAGGTCGCGCGGGCCCGTGAAGTCGGCCTTCCCGGGGGCGGTTTCGTGGAAGTTCCAGGGAACGTAGGTGTCCACGGTGTTCACTCCGAGGGCGCGCAGGCGCGTCAGCCGGTCCTCCCAGAGGTCCGGATGGACCCGGAAGTAGTGCAGGGCCCCCGAGACGATGCGGTGGGGGCGGCCCGCGCGCCGGAATCCGTCCTGGTCGTACGTGAGCATGCCCTGACTCCCCCGAGAGCGATCGGATCGGTTCCCAATGATGCCGCTGCCGGGACGGAGCCGCACACAGACCGCCGGACCTCAGACCGCACGGGGGGCGACCGTGAGACCGCACGTGAACCAGCGTCAGGCCCGTGTGCTCGAACTGGTCCGGGCGCGCGGCACCGTGCGCATCACGGACCTGGCCCGGGAACTCGGCGTCTCGCCCGTGACCCTGCGGCGGGACATCGAGGCGAAGGCGGCCCGGGGCGAGATCCGGCGGATGCACGGCGGGATCGGCCGGGTGGAGCCGGTGCGGGCCGCGGGAGCTTCGGCCAGTGCGGGGCCGGTGGCGGCACGGGGACCGGCCCCCGGCAGCACGTGGAACTGCTCCCACGCCGGACGGTCCGCTCCTGAGCAGGGCACATGCATGCGAGAGTGTCGCCATGGGAAGCTCATACGCCTATCCGGTGATGCGGACGGCCGACGCCGTGGAGGCGTACCACATGGCCCGGCGTCTCTTCGGGCTCGCCGAGACCCTCCGGTACGCCGAGCCCACCGTGTGGGCGACGCTCAGTACGCGGCAAGAGGTCGAGCGGATCGGGCCCGTGCTTCCGGCCGGGGCCTGGCTCGACTCGGGTGAGGCCCCGGACGCCGTCTCGTTCCGTCCGGGCGAGCTCCCCGCCGACCCCGAGGAGCTTTCCGCCCTGCTGCCCCTGCACCTCTGTCTGGAGGAGGACGTTCCGTTCGGAAGCTTCGAGGCGGACCTCGCTGCGGTGGTCGGCGATGCCCCCGCCGGCGTGCACTGGTACCTGGGATCCTGGCCCGCCGTGCCCGGCCAGGACGGCCCGTCCTACAAGTATTCCGGGGTGCAGCTGGCCTTCAACTGCCGTGAGCTCTGGGGCGACCGGGCCGACGGGCACGTGCTGTCCGTGTGCGTGCGGCAGAACGACGTCCGGCGGGCCGAGTGGCTGGCCGCCCAGGTGGGCCTGCGGGTGCTGGGGCCGCCCGTGCAGTCGCTGTAGCGCAAGGAGCACCGCCGGGGCGGCCCCGGCCGGGCGCGGAGAAGGCGTACTTCGCCGCCGCGGCCCGTTCAGCCCTCGTAGTCGTACTTCATCCCGATGCCCAGCGTGCTCTGTGTCGGGAGGATCCCGGCGCCGACGATGTCGAGGACCGGGGGGAGGAGGAGTTCGGCGAGCCGGTCCGCTTCCTGCGGGCTCAGCGCCTCCCACGGGCCCGAGGCGAGTTCGTCGGTGAGCCGCTCGACGGCGGTGCGCAGCGCCAGTCCGGCTCCGGTGGCCGTGCCGTCCCCGGTCAGCAGGTCCCGGGCGGTGAGCCGCTCGCGGGCGGCGTTCCACTCGTCGGCGGACCACTGGCGGCTCTCGAACCACTGCGCCGGGGCGGCTCCCACACCCGAGTGCAGGACCAGGGACTCGACGGGGTCGAGGTGGTGGGTCTGGAGGGCGGCGAGGTGGCCGTCCCCGCGGTGCTCGCGCAGGATCGTCGCCGCCTGCCAGAGCACGGTGTGCGGTGCCGCGGGCCAGGGCAGGGCGGCGTTGGCTGCGGCCAGCGGTCGTCCGCCGGTGGCGGCCGCCTCGGCGGCGCGCCGGGCGAGCCGCGCGGCCTCGGCCAGGTCCGGGGAGGCGAGGCGCTCGCCGAGCAGGGAGTGGAGGGTGCGCTCGACGGCGCCGGCCCGGGCCTCGAGCACCCGGGCCGGCGGGGCGGTGTGCCAGGACCGGGTGAGGTACTGCTCCACCATGCGCGGGCTGAAGCTGTAGAAGAGGGCGGTCACGAGGTCCGCTCCGGCCGGGCCGAGCGGTGCGGCCCTGTAGGCGAAGTACATCGGCCACCGGTCGTCGGTGGCGTAGCCGAGCGCGCCGGCCTCCTCGTATGCCTCGGGGGCGAAGTAGACGACGGCGTGGACCGGTTCGAGCAGCTGCCACAGCCGGCGGACCGTGCCCTGTGCGTGTGCGGTGCTGTATGTCATCTCACGTTCCCCCGAAGTCGGTTCGTGCCCGGAACAACAGGGAGTCAGCCTAGGGCTCGCGCTGGTCCACGGCTCGGGTTACGAGTGCCTGTCCAGTCCCGGATGCTCCGACCGCACCATCCGCCGACGGCTCAAAGAGTGGGCCGTGCAAGGGATTTCCGAGGCCGTCCACGCGATCGCGCTCGAGGCGTACGACCGCGTGATCGGCCTGGAGCTGTCCGAGACATCCGTCGACGGCTGCACCACCAAGGCCCCGTGCGGCGGCGAGTGCGCAGGCCGGTCCCCGGTCGACCGCGGGAAGCAGGGCCTGAAGCGCTCGCTCGCCTCCGACGCGCGCGGCGTCCCGCCCGGCCCGGTCGCCGCAGGGGCCGACCGCCACCACTCGCCTCTCTCGGCCCGACGCCTCAAGTGATCCATCTGCCGGTCGGTCTTAATCGAGTGCGAGAGTCCCGGTCCGGGTGATAGAAGGTCCGCGTGACTGATCATCTCTCCTTCCCCACCCTGCTGCGGATGATTGACGAGCGTTCCGCCGCGTTCCGCTCCGCCGTCGCCGCGGCCCCCAGCCTCGACGCCGACGTCCCGTCCTGCCCGGGCTGGACGCTGTACGACCTGGCGAACCACCTCAGTGAGGGGGACCGCTTCTGGGCCTACATCGTGCTGAACACCGCGCCGGGCGACGAACGGCCGAGCAAGGACGGGCTGGCGGCGCCCAGGGAGCGCGAGGAGCTCATAACCTGGCTGGCCGACTCGACGGAGCAGCTGCTCACTGCTCTGCGCGGGGCCGGCCCGGACCGGGGCTGTTGGGCCTGGTGGGAGCCGCTGGCCTCGCCGCACACGGTTGCCGCCGTGGCCCGCCGCCGCGTCCCGGAATCGCTGATCCACACCTACGACGCCCAGCTGGCCTCCGGTACCCCGCAGGAGCTGCCGACGACCGAGGCGGCCGACGCCATCGAGGAGTTCCTCGCCACCGTCTGCACCGGCACGGTCCCGTGGCCGGGCGAGCCCGCCACCATGGACTACCACGCAGCCGAGGCCGGCTCCTGGCGCCAGACGGTGGACGCCGCCGGTTCCCGCTTCACCCGCCTCACCGCGGCGGAGGCCGCCGAGAGCAAGCCCACCGCCGCCATCCACGGCACGGCGAGCGAGATGGCCCTGCTCATGTACATGCGCATCCCGGCCGGCTCGCTGCGGATCGAGGGCGACGCCGACCTGCTCCAGCAGCTGCAGGACTGGGGCTGAGGCCGACCGGCAGATGGATCACTTGAGGCGTCGGGTGGTGGGGCGGCCGTCCCAGCGGTAGCGGCAGCAGAGCGGCGAAGTGGTCCCACAGGGGTTCCGAAAGGCATGCCGGGACCGCAGGCACAAGCCCTCCGGGTGATCACAGAGCGTCAAGAACTCCATGATCCCTCAGGCTCGTGCCTGCCTTGCGTTCGGGCCCGCCCGGGCTGCCCCACCCACCATTTGCCGGTCGGTCCAAGGCGGTGTCGTGTGCTTCGGATCGGGCAGGCCGGTGGAAGCGTGGGCCTGAGCGTCACATAACGTGCCCTCCATGCATCAGATGTACTCGGCCGGGCCCGCCGCGGACGGCGAAGGCGCAGGCAGGCGGCGGTTCCTCGCGATCGCGACGGGGGCGGCCACGGCTGCGGGGCTCGGGGCGGTGTCCGGCTGCGGGGGCGGCGACGGCAGCAACGGCGGCGGCCGCGCGAGCGCCGTCGACGCGAACGGGCGTGCCGACGAGCAGGGCGGGAAGCCGCCGGTGGCGGGATCGCCCGGCTTCGACGTCAAGGCCGAGAACGCCCGCCCGGGGAATGCCGACTGGCCGGTCACCAAGGCCGGTCCGGCGCGGGCGATCGAGGGGTTCGCGGACAGGGTCGGCGTCCTGCCCGGCGAGTCCTTCGGGCTGCACGTGTCGACGACCGCACCCCGGTTCACCGTCTCCGCCTACCGGATGGGCTGGTACGGCGGCGCCCGCGCACGGCTGGTGTGGCGCTCCGAGGCCCTGCCCGGGGCCCGGCAGCCGGAGCACACGGTGGACGCCGGGACCCGGATGGTCCGCACGCGGTGGGCCCGTACCACCACGGTGGAGACGAAGGACTGGCCGGAGGGCTGCTATCTGCTGCGGCTGGACGCACAGGGCGGCGAGGGCCAACGCTTCGTACCGCTCACGGTCCGGTCGGCGACGACGGCCGGGCGCACGGTGGTGGTCAACGCGGTGGCCACCTGGCAGGCGTACAACCGCTGGGGCGGCTACGGCAGCTACGACGGCCCGGGCGGCGGCTTCGCCTCCCGCTCCCTCGCCGTGAGCTTCGACCGGCCGTACGAGTACGACGACGGCGCGGGCCTGTTCCTGGTGTACGAGGCTCCGCTGATCGCGCTGGCCGAGCGGCTGGGCATACCCCTCGCGTACACGACCACCACCGACGTGGCGCGGGAGAAGCGGCTCCTGGAGGGAGCCGCGGCGGTCCTCTCGCTCGGGCACGACGAGTACTGGTCGCCGGAGCAGCGGGCCCATTTCACGGCTGCCCGCGACGCCGGTACCAACATCGCGATCCTGGGCGCGAACTGCTGCTTCCGCCGGATCCGGCTGGAGGCCTCCGACCTGGGGCCGGACCGCACCCTGATCTGCTACAAGTCCTCCTACGCACAGGACCCGGGATTCAAGCGGGGCCATCCGGCGACGGTGGACTTCCGCTCGGCGCCCGGCGCGGACCCGGAGAGCTCCCTGCTCGGCGTGATCTACGACGGCTACCCGGTGGACGCCCCGTACGTGGTGACCAACCCCGGGCACTGGCTCTTCGAGGGCACCGGCGCGCGGGCGGGCGACCGCTTCGAGCACCTGGTCGGCGTCGAGTACGACAAGGTCAACACCGGTTTCCCGACGCCCCGGCCGATCGAGATCCTGGCCCACTCCCCCGTGGTGTGCGAGGGCCGTCCCAGCCACCAGGACACGGCCTACTACACGGTGCCGAGCGGGGCGGGGGTGTTCGCGACCGGCACCATGCGGTGGGTGGAGGCCCTGGACGCGACGGGCGACGGCCGGAACGGGAAGAACCACGGTCTGGACGCACGGTCGGGCGCGCTGACCACGCGGGTGACCGAGAACCTGCTGCGGGTCTTCGCTGCGGGCCCGGCCGGCCGCACACACCCGGCTCAGGACAACGTCAAGGCGGTGTACGGGAGTTCGTGAGGCACGGGCGGGGTGGACTTCGGCCGGACGGGATGCCTAGGATTGTGATCACGGCATCGCGTGTCGGTCACCGGTCGGGTGAGGCATGGAGGCGCCGTGACGTGCCTTTCGGAGGCATTCACTCATGTCCGTTCATCTGAACCACACGATCATCCACTCCCGTGACAACCGGGAGTCCGCCACCTTCCTGGCAGACATCCTCGGCCTCGAGGTCGGAACCGAGTGGGGACCCTTCATCCCCGTCGACACCGCGAACGGGGTCACCCTGGACTTCGCGACCGTTCCGGCCGGGTCCATCACCGTCCAGCACTACGCGTTCCTCCTCTCCGAGGAGGAGTTCGACGTGGCCTTCGAGAAGATCAGGTCGGGGAAGGTCCCGTACTTCGCCGATCCGCACGGTCGGCACCCGGGCGAGATCAACCACAACGACGGGGGCCGCGGGGTGTACTTCACGGACCCCAGCGGGCACGGGATGGAGATCATCACCCGCCCGTACGGCTACCAGGAGCCCGACGCCGAGTAGGAGCGGGCGCCGGCCGCGCGTCGGCCGGATGACGGCCGTCGGCCATCGGGCCGTCGGCCATCGGGCCGCCGTCATCCGGCCGCCGTCATCCGCTCCATGACGGCCACCGGCAGCGCCGGGTTGCGGGCCGCGGCCTCCGCCGTCGCCCCGTCCTCCAGCAGCCCGATGAGGACGGGTACGGGCACCCGTGGATGCCGGGCGGCCACCGCGCGCACGCCGCCGTCCGGGTCGTCGAGCATCCGCACCACGGAGTCCGGCGACAGCCTTGGGTCGGTGGCGGCGCGCAGCCGGACCTCCGCGTCCCCGTCCCTGCTGAACCGTTCCACCAGCGCGGGCGTCGAGTCCGGGTCGTCCAGCGCCAGCTGCCGCAGGCGTGGGTGCGGGTCGTCCGCGTGGCGGAGCAGGTCGCGCCGTGGGAAGTTCGGGTGCCCGTAGGGCCGGTCGGGGGTGGAGAGGCTCCCGTTCCACCACTGCCACACCTCCAGCAGCATGTCCGCCGGGGCATCGTCGCAGTGCTCGGCGAGGAAGAGCCGGACGACCCGGTCCTCGTCCCGGGCCAGCCGTTCCACCACGTCCGGCGGCAGCCGCGGGGCCATCGCGACCGTGCTGCGCAGCAGCAGGTGCGGGGACACCGCGAGGCGGCGCATCGCCTCCGCGTCCCCGTGCAGCGCCACCACCCATGGGATCGGCCGCCGGATGAGCCGTGGGTCGATGTCGACCCGCACGGCCGACCGCTGCTCCTCCGTCAGCTCGGGCCGCGTGGACACGGCGAGGCGTACGTCGTCGTCCGGGTCGGCGGCGAGTACCTCGACCAGGTCGGGGTCCAGGTAGGGGTTCCGGGCCAGGCCCAGGCGCCACTGGGGGTCCTGGTCGGCGCAGAGCCGCGTGGCGAGGTCCCGGTCCAGCCGGTAGCCCTCGACGAGGCGGCCGGCCCCGTGCGCGGAGTCCACGTACTGCGCCGTGAGCGGTGCCTCCTCGTGCCGGGCGAGCGTGACCGCGGCCCGGACGGCGGGGGCTGGATCGGCCGCGAGCCGGGCCCGGGTCTCCTCGTCGAGGACGGGCCAGGCGGTCTCGCACGCGGCGGCCCGTACCCGTGGCAGTGGGTCCGCCAGCAGGACGAGGGACAGTGGGAGGGGCAGGGCGGGCATGAGGGCCAGCTCCTCCCGGACCGCGCCGGAGGGGTCCTCGGCGAGCGTCGCGTACGCCGTGGCCGTCAGCTCCCGCCCGGTGGCGGCCGCGGCCTGGAGCATCAGTTGGCGCCGGGCGCCGCCCTGTTCACCGAGCACGAGCCGCGACCACTGTTCCGGCGACAGCGCGAGGCAGGCGGGCCATTCGGCGAGGCGGCCGCGTACCTGCCGGTCCGGGTGGTCGACGGCGGCGTCGACGAGGGCGGCGGGCAGGTCGCGGCGTGCCAGGAGGTACAGGTCCAGCTGCCGGTCCACGTCCAGCATCCGGATCCGGATGTCGTCCGGTGTGGCCGCGTTGAAGCTCAGCCCCCGGAGCCGGGCCCGCCGCAGGCCCGGCTCCGCGTGCGGCCCCCAGTCCCGCGCCCGCCACCGGTCGTCATCGGGCCGTCGTACGTCTGTCCCCATCCAAGGGAAGGTAGACGATGTTCGGCGTGCCCGTGTCCGGGTGGACCCGGACTCGGGTCCGTACCCCGTACACCTCGGCCAGCAGTTCCTCGGTGAGCACCTCCTGCGGCGGGCCCGAGGCGGCGACCCGGCCGCCCGACAGGACGTACAGGCGGTCGCAGTAGGCGGCGGCGAGGTTGAGGTCGTGCAGGACGAGCAGGCCGGTGGCGGGCAGCCCGCGGACCAGGGCCAGGATCTCCAGCTGGTAGCGGATGTCCAGGTGGTTGGTCGGCTCGTCCAGGGCGAGCAGGCCGGGTTCCTGGACGAGGGCTCGGGCCACCAGGGCGCGTTGCCGTTCGCCGCCGGAGAGCTCGTCGAAGCGGCGGCCGGCGAAGGGGCCGGCGCCCACGGTCTCCAGGGCTTCGGCGACGCGCCGCGCGTCGTGCGGACCGTCCTGTTCCCAGAACCGTTTGTGCGGGCTGCGTCCCATGGCGACGACCTCGCGGACGCTCAGCCCGAGGGTGCCGCTCGCGTCCTGCGGTACGACCGCCACGCGGCGCGCCCGGTCCTTGACGGTGAGCGTGCTCGCGTCCGCGCCGTCCAGCAGGACCCGGCCGGCGGTGGGGCGCAGGGCGCCGTAGACGCAGCGCAGCAGTGTGGTCTTGCCGCTGCCGTTGGGACCGACCACGCCCACCGTCTCGCCGGGGCGGGCGGCGAGGTCGATTCCGTGCAGCAGTGTGTGCCCGTCGGTCTCGTAACGGACGCCCTGGACGGTGAGTTCCACGGGCGGCCGCGCCGGGTTCCCGGTCATCCGGTGACCCCTTCGGTCCGGGTGGAGCGGCGCAGCATCCACAGGAAGAACGGTCCGCCGACCAGCGCCGTGACCACGCCCACCGGTATCTCCGCGGGTGCGGCGGCGGTGCGGGCGACCAGGTCGGCCAGGATCAGGAACACCGCGCCGCCCAGAGCGGCCACGGGGAGCAGCGCCCGGTGTCCGGCGCCGACGACCATCCGGGCGGCGTGCGGGACCATCAGGCCGACGAAGCCGATCGCCCCGCTGTAGGCGACGAGCACGCCGATGACGAGCGAGGTGAGGACGAAGGCGGCGGCCCGGAAGCGCCCGGTGTCCAGTCCGAGGGTGCGCGCGCCCTCCTCCCCGGCGAGGAGCAGGTCGAGCGGCCGGGCGAGGGCGATGAGCAGGCCGGTGCCGATCACCAGCGCGAGGGAGGGCAGGACCAGTTCGTCCCAGCGGGCCCCGCCGAGGCCGCCGAGGGTCCAGAAGAGGACCGAGCGGATCTGGTCCGGGTGCGCGGAGAGCACGAGGACGAGACTGGTGAGGGCGGACAGGATGTACTGGACGGCGACGCCGGCGAGGGTGAGCCGGCCGGTGGTCATCGTTCCGCCGCGCCGGGCCATCGCGTAGACGGCGACGAGGGCGGCCATGGAACCGGCGAAGGCGGCCAGCGGCAGGCCCATGCCGAACGCGAAGGCTCCCGTACCGAAGACGATCACGAGGACGGCTCCGGCGGAGGCCCCGGAGGAGGCGCCGAGCAGGAAGGGGTCCGCGAGCTCGTTGCGTACGAGGGCCTGCAGCACGGTGCCCGCGACCGCGAGCCCGGCGCCGACGACGGCCCCGAGGAGGACGCGCGGGAGCCGGACGTCCCAGACGATGGAAGCGAAGGCTCCGGTGCGCCGCTCCCCGGACAGGCCGCTGACGACTATGTCGAGTACGCGCTCGGGGGCGATCCGTACGGCCCCCAGTGCCAGCCCCGCGACCGCCGCGGCGGCGAGCGCGGCGACCAGCGCGAGGAGGACGGTGGCGGTGCGCAGCCTCACGGGGCGGCGGGGTGGAGCTGACCGCTCAGGGACTCGACGGCGTCGGCGACGCGCACGCCGAGGACGGCCGAGGAGAGCGGCAGCACGACGAAGCGCCGGTTCTTGACGGCGGGTACCTCGGCGAGGGCCGGGTCGTTCAGCAGGCGCTGCTTCTTGGCCTCGACGGGGGTGCCGCCGTAGTCGTAGATGAGGACGACATCGGGCCGGCGCTCGATGACCTGCTCCCACGACACGTCGCCGAAGGAGTCCTTGAGGTCGGCGAAGACGTTCGTGCCGCCTGCGAGCGAGATGATCTCGTTGCCGATGCCGTTGCCCCCGGAAGTGGAGGCGGAGGCGTCGCCGGAGTCGTAGACGAAGACGGACGGGCGGGGCCCGTCCTTGACGCGGGCGGTCACGGCGTCGATGCGGCGCTGCTCGTCCTCGATGAGCCGGGTGCCGCGCTCCGGTACGCCGAAGGTCCGTGCGACCTCGGTGATCTCGGTCTTGAGCTGGTCGAGGCCGACCTTGCCCTCGGTGCAGTACTCCACGTTGAGCCGGGAGTCGATACCGGACTTGGCGAGTCCCTCGCGGTCGCGCCCCTGCGCCTTGTCGAAGGCGCTGGCGTACCCGCCGTACACGAAGTCGGGGTCGGCGCCGAGCAGGACCTCCTTGGAGGGGTACTCCTCGGCCAGCACCTTGATCTTGTCGTAGCCGGGCCGGTACGCGGGCAGCACGGCGTCGTCGAGGTACGCGGACCCGGCGATCCGGTCGCCCAGCCCGAGGGCGAGGAGCAGCTCGGTGGCGTGCTGGTTCATGGTGACCGCGCGCCGGGGCGGGGACTGGTAGGTGCTGCTCACACCGCAGTTGGTGAGGGTGTACGGAAACCCGGGCGCCGCGGGCTCCTCCGCGGCCTTGTCCTCGCCCGCCCCGGGAGAACCGGCGCAGGCAGTCAGGGGTATCAGGAGGGCGAAGGGGACGAGTGCGCGCAGAACTGCGCGGGAACGCGACGGCATGACGAGGCCTCTCCGGGGGATCCGCGTCCCCTGGTCGACGTGAACTGTGAGAGAGGCGGCGCGTCAGTGTCTGACTCCCGGTCTCCCGCGCGGGGACGACCGGTCACAGTGGCGGGACCGCACCGGAATCACACCGGTTTCCTGTCCTGCACCGCCTGGGGCAACACGGACAGTCTGCCAGAAAGCACCAGCCAACCGACCCTGCGGGGTCACGCGGGGCGGCCACCCCGGCGGCGGCAACGCCGACACCGGCTCCTTGCGCAGCATCCACCGCGGGGTGGTCGGTTGGTGGGCTTCTCAGGTCCGGGGGACGAACCGGGCGTCCTGTCGGCACGCACTCCGTGCGTTGTCGGTGATGCTCCGCAGTGGCGACAGCGCGTACCTGGCCATCACGTACCCTGCGGCGATCGACAGGGCGGCGAGGGCGACCAGGGCGAGCAGTGTGAACAACAGCGGAGATTCCCAGGCCTGTTGTCCCTGGCCGGCCGCACAGGGGTGCGGCCCGCTGTCCGTCGGTCCCGACCCGACGGCGGGCGTTGGCGCCGCACAGTCGCCGGTCATCAGTACGACCGACGTTTCGGATCCCAGCTCAAGGACCGGCGCGCTGCCCCTGCTCACGGCTTGCATCGCGAGCAGGGAGAGAACGGCGAGCAGCACCGCCCCGGCCACCATGAACACCCCGCCGTAGAGGCAGGTGAGACGTAAGAGGGTCACGGAACGGCGCTGTGGCGAAGGCTGCTCGTGGAGGCGCAGCCCGTCTGCCGTCCCTGCGCCACGGCCGGCGTGCACGGCGGTCGAAGTGACGCTGTTCGCGCCGCCGTTGACGTCGCCACCTCGGACTCGGATCGACATCGGCGCTTCCCCCTCAAGACGTGACAGCCCCCACTCTCTCCTGATGACCCTTAAGCGGCGCGTCAGTACGGGTACGGCCCGGGAGCGGGCCGGCCGGCGGTCTTGAACACGGCGGAGCCCCGCCGAATCATCGACGGGGCTCATTCCTTCCCGGCACGGGACCGTATGGCAGGGGCGGCAGGATTCGAACCTGCGACCATCGGTTTTGGAGACCGGTGCTCTGGCCGGCTGAGCTACGCCCCTTCGGTGGGACCAACGATGGCACGGCCGGACCCGGAGATCCATTTGTTTTGGGGCGCATCCGGCCGTTCCCGCATGATGGTGGTGATCGGAGCGGCCTTCGGGGGGCATGGTGGAGGACGCCGGGGTGGACCTGATCCGGCTGGTCGCCGAGGACAGCAGTGTCCGGTTGCCGGTGCTCGGCCGTCATCGGCCCGGGGCGACCCCGTACAACGACCATCTCGACGCCGAGATCGTCGTCACCAGCGGCTTCGCCAACGGACGCCTCAAGCTGCGCCTTTCGCCCGAGGACCTGGACGACTGGGCCGCAGGTCTCGATGAACCGGCCGCCGACAGAGGCATCCGCCGGCTGCGCGGCAACGGGATCCGCATCGAGGTCGACCGCCGGTTCTCGGTTCCCGTTCCGGTTGTCACCGTGGCGGACGAGGACGCCTCCGCCTCCTCGGTCCGCGTCCGGCTGGACGTGGGCCACGGCTGGGTCGACGACCTGCGCCGGCAGTACC
Organism: Streptomyces sp. NPDC054932; assembly: GCF_053610205.1. Classification (NCBI taxonomy): domain Bacteria; kingdom Bacillati; phylum Actinomycetota; class Actinomycetes; order Kitasatosporales; family Streptomycetaceae; genus Streptomyces; species Streptomyces sp. NPDC054932. The sequence goes on from NZ_JBSGXU010000058.1 coordinate 18,116, forward strand.
GCCGGGTCCGGGATGCCTGACCCAACGAGGTGGTGACCGCTCCGCGCTCCAGGAGCCACTGGCAGTGAAGGGTGGCGGGGCCCGGGGATGCGGAGGATCGTGAGGAAGGGGAGCCGTGGAACGGGAGGTTCCGTCATGGCCCGAAGCCGACGACCCGGCCGCACGGGACTCCGGGCCGTTCTCGTGGCGCTCGCACTCCTCGCTCCCGCCCTGTCGGGAGCGTCCCCGGGCGGCTCGGGCGAGACGATCTCCCTTGCCGGGAGCCTGCCCGGTGAGCGGCTCGACGTCACGTTGACGCAGGTGGTGGACCCCGCGACCCCCGCGGCCCCTGCGACCCCCGCCGCACCCGTTGGCTCCACCGGCCCCGACCGGCTCGTCGCGACGCGCTTCCGCCTGGAGAACACCGGGACGGCCGTCTACCAGGACTCCCCCGCGCCGGCCGCGCACCTGCTGGACACCACCGGGCGCCGGTTCACCGGGCTCGGCGTCCCCACCACTGCCGGACCGGCCTTCCCGGACACCGTCACGCTCGACCCAGGAGACACGGCGGAGGGTCTCATCACCTTCCGGCTCCCGCAGGACGCCGACCCGGCCGCGGTCCAGTTCGCCCTCGACGGCGGACTGGCCGACGACGTCGGCCAGTGGAGCCTGCAGCCCCAGTAGCGGGCGGCGAGTTTCGGCCACCCCCTTGACCGCTCTGGTCCAGACCAATAGTTTCCGGCATGCACAGCGCACGCGCACACGCCCCGCTCCCCGCATCCGCAAAGGAAGCCCATGCGCCGCAGCATGCTCGGCAGGATGGCCGTCGCCGCCTGCTCCCTCTCCCTGCTGACCGCCTTCGCGCCCGCCGCCGCCGCGCAGGCCGACGGCGGCCACGACCGCCCGTACAAGAAGGTCGGCTACTTCACCCAATGGGGTGTCTACGGACGGGACTTCCAGGTCCAGGACCTGGAGGCGAACGGCTCCGCCGGAAAGCTCACCCACATCAACTACGCCTTCGGCAACGTCAGTCCGCAGGGCAAGTGCTTCACCGGGAACATGCCGGGTGAGGCCGACGCCTGGGCCGACTACGTGCGCCCGCTCGACGCCGCGAACTCCGTCGACGGGGTGGCCGACACCGGTGAACAGCCGCTCGCCGGCAACTTCAACCAGCTGCGCGAGCTCAAGGCCAGGCACCCCGGGCTGAAGGTGCTGATCTCGCTCGGCGGCTGGAGCTGGTCCACCCACTTCTCTGACGCCGCGCTCACGCCGGCCTCCCGCAAGGCCTTCGTCGAGTCCTGCATCGACCTCTACATCAAGGGCAACCTCCCGCAGGACGGCGCCCGCGGCGGAGCCGGAGCGGCCGCCGGCGTCTTCGACGGGATCGACCTCGACTGGGAGTGGCCCGGTTCCGCGGGCGACACCGACACGAAGTACCGGCCCGAGGACAAGCAGAACTTCACGGCGCTCGTCCGGGAGTTCCGCACGCAGCTCGACGCGTACGCGCGGAGCCAGAAGAGGAAGACCAAGTACGAGCTGACGGCCTTCGTCCCGACCGCCCCCGCCAAGATCGACGCGGGGTTCGACGTCCGCCGGATCATGCGCGACCTCGACTTCGTCACCCTCCAGGGCTACGACTTCCACGTCTCCGGCGAACCGAGGACCGCCCAGCAGTCCGCCCTCCGCGCCCGCGGCGACTTCAGTGTCGACGGCACGGTGGACGCCTGGCGCCGGCGCGGCGCGCCCGTGAACAAGCTGGTGATGGGCATGCCGTTCTACGGGCAGGGCTGGACCGGCGTCAGCGGTGGCGGGGACGGCATGGGCCAGCCCGCCACGGGCCCGGCACCGGCCACCTGGTCCGCCGGGTACGAGGACTACAAGGCGCTGAAGAAGCTCGCCGACTCCGGTGCCTACACGATCCACCGGGACCGGCGCGGCGGTCACGCCTGGCTGTTCGACGGCACCACCCTGTGGACGTACGACGACCCCCAGGTCCTGCGTGCCAAGACCGGGTACATCCGCGAACACGGCCTCGGCGGAGCGATGTTCTGGTCGCTCGACGCGGACACCGCCGACGGCGAGCTGATGACGGCCGTCGACCGGGGCCTGCGCGGCCGCTGACCCGGGCCGCCCCTGACCGGCGCCGCCGGGCCGCGGAAAACCATCCGGCCCGGCGGCGTCCCTCCACCTACGCTCCCCCGCATGAGGAACTCGACGGTACGGGCGGTCAATCTGCTGACGACGCGCTGGGCCGCGGCCGCGCAGGCCCCGGCCGGGAGCCCGGGCACTGTGTTCACCGCGGCCGGGCTCTGGCCGCTGCTCGCCCTGCTCGCGGACGGCTCGGCCGGCTCGGCCCGCGCCGAGCTGGAGGAGGCCCTGGGCATACCCGCCGAGGCCGCGGGGGAGGCTGCCCGGGAGCTGCTGGCCGCTTTGGGCGGCGTACAGGGCCTTCGGACGGCGACCGGGCTGTGGACCGATGCCGGGCTCCCCCTGGAGGAAGACTGGTCGGTGAAGCTCCCGGACGGCGCCCGGGGGACGCTGACCGGGGACCGGGACGCCGATGCCAAGGCGCTCGACGCGTGGGCTTCGGACCGGACGGACGGGCTGATCGAGCGCATGCCGGTGGTCCTGGACGAGAGCACCCTGATGGTCCTCGCCTCCGCGCTCGCGCTGCGGCTGCGGTGGATCCAGCCGTTCGGCGAGTGGGAAGGGGAGGCGCACACCGGCGCGTGGGCCGGGCGCCGCGTGCGCACGCTGCACCGCAACACCTCGCTGCTCGACCGGGTCCGGGTGGCGCACGGCCCCTCGGGGACGGTCACCCTGCTGGAGGTCGTCGGGGCGGCGGGCGTGGACGTCCACCTCGTGCTGGGCGAGCCCGAAGCGCCGGCCGGCGGCACGCTCACCACCGGGATCGCCGCCGTCACCAGGGCCCTGCCCGCCACGGGAGCGAGCCTGCTCCCCGACGGGCGACCCGGTCCGGGGCTGGCGGTCCGCACGGTGGCCGCCTTCTCCCCCGAACCCCGGCTGGACATCGAGACGGTGGCCTTCGAAGTGCGGTCGGAACACGACCTCCTGGACCACGCCCGGCTGTTCGGGCTGGAGACCGCCACCGACACGGATCGAGGTCACTTCCCCGGCGTCAGCTCCCAGCCGCTGGCCGTCGCTTCGGCACGGCAGTCCGCACTGGCCCGGTTCGACGCCGCGGGCTTCGAGGCCGCCGCCGTCACCGCCTTCGGCATGCCGGTCGGCTGCTCGGCGTGGGCGCGGCCCAGGTACAGGGCCCGCAGGGCCGAGGTGTGCTTCGACAGGCCGTTCGGGTTCCTGGCCGTCCACCGGACCTCGCGGCTGGTACTGACGGCCGGCTGGGTCGCCGAGCCCGACACCCCCTAGAGGGCGTCCCGGCCGGATCGGCGGTGGGCGGCGGCCAGTGCCAGCGTCTCGGTGAAGGCGGGGACGCGTCCGGTGCCGCCGTGGCCGGAGACCGAGAGGGAGGCCGCGGCCATTCCGTACGCCACCGCGTCCGCGAGGGTGTCGCCGAGGGCGAGCCGGGCGGTGGTGGTGCCGGTGAAGCAGTCGCCCGCGCCGGTCGCGTCCACCGGCTCGGGGTTGACGGGCACGGGGTGGTGCACCGCCCGCGTACCGTCGTCCAGCAGCAGCCGGTCGGCGCCCGCGGTGACCGCGACCGCACGGGCTCCCAGCGCGCGGCAGCGGGCGGCGGCCGTGCGCGGGTCGGCGGTGTCGACGAGGGCCCGCGCGTCGGCCGGGCAGGAGGTCTTGAGCAGCCCGGTCAGCGGCGCGATCCGGGCCAGCAGTTCGCGGGCCTCGGCCCGGCCGGTCAGCCGGGACCGGAAGTTGGCGTCGTACGTCAGATGGCGGCCCGCCCCGTGCACGAGGCGGGCCGCGGCCAGCACGGCGTCGCGGCTGCTGGGTGACAGGGCCCCGGTGATGCCGCTGGTGACGAGCGCGCCGCAGCGGGTCAGCAGCTCGCGCCAGGACGCGATGTGCCGGGGCGCGAGGGTGGAACCGGCGCTGTGGGTGCGCCAGTAGACGAACGCGCGGTCGCCGTCGGTGTCGGCGCCGAGCAGGTAGGCGCCGTTGGGCTGCGGGGCGCGGCGGACGTGGGAGACGTCCACCCCGAGCTCGGCGGCCCGGCGCAGCAGAGGGGCGCCGAGCTCGTCGTCGCCGACCACGGCGAGCAAGGCGGTCCGGGCGCCGGCCGCGGCTGCGGCGGCCGCCGCGTTGAGGGCGTCCCCCGAGTAGGAGAGTCGGGCCGGGGTGCCGTCGGCGGCCTCGCCCAGGGCGGTCCCCGCGTGGATCTCGACCAGGACCTCGCCGAGTACGAGGACGTCGTAGTGCGGGTCGGCTCGTCCGGCCACGGTCACTGCCCCGCGGCAGCGTCGCGAGGACCGCAGCACGATGTGGCCGTCCCGGCGAACACGGCGGCCAGCTCGGCCGGGTCGCAGGGCAGCCCGTCCCCGATGCCGACGGCCGTTGCACCCGCGGCGAGCCATGCGGGGACCTCGGCGGGCCGGATGCCGCCGGTCGGGACGAGCACCGCCGCGGGCAGGACGGCCCTGAGGGAGCGGAGGAACGTGGGGCCGCCGACGTGCGCCGGGAAGACCTTGGCGGCTCCGGCGACCCGGACGGCTGCGGCGATCTCGCCGGGGGTGAACCCGCCCTCGATGAAGACGGCTTCGCGGCGTGCGGCCACCGCGCGGACCTCGGGGGCCGGGTAGGGGGAGACCAGGAAGGCGGCGCCGGCGTCCAGGGCGGTCTCGGCCTGCGCGGTGGTGGTGACCGTGCCGACGCCGATCAGCGCCGGGCGGCCGTGGACCTCCCTCAGCGGGGCGGTGCGGGTCACGGCGGCCGACCAGCCGGGGGTGGATGTCGTGAGCTCGACCGCTCGGCAACCGGCGGCCAGCAGGGCGGTGGTGCGGCGGACGGCCTCGTCGGCATCGGCGTTGCGCAGCACCGGCAGCACACGCTGGGCGGCCAGCACCGCGTACAGGTGGTCAGGCATCGAACCCTCCCCAGTTGTTCCACGTAGTGGAACGGCGTACCGTATGACGGAACCACGTGGTCTAGACCTTACACACGCCAGGAGTCCCCGTGTCAAGGGACGAAGCGTCAAGGGACGAAGCGGCGGAGGACCGGGCGGCGGGGGACGGGCCCGCGGGCCGGAGCTCCACGGGCGGCCGGAGCTCCGCGGCCGGTTCCGCCCTGGAGAAGTCCCTGCGCGTCCTGGAGGCGGTGGCCGCGCCGGGCGGACCGCACCGGCTGGCCGATCTGACGGCCGCGGCCGCCGTGCCCAAGTCGAGCACCTTCCGCATCCTGTCCTCACTGGTCGACCAGGGCTTCGTACGCCAGGAGGCCGACAGCCGGTACGCGGTGGGGCCGCGGCTGCGCGGGCTGTCCGCCCTGGTCGGCGCCGGGGAACCGGCCAGCATCGGGCGCATCCTCGGCGACCTGCAGCGGGCCACCGGCCAGACGGTCCATCTGGCCCTGCACAGCGGGCGGACCGTCACCTGCATCCGCAAGCTGGAGAGCGGCGACCAGCCCTTCCGCACGGCGTCCCGTGTCGGCATGCGGATGCCGCTGCACACGACCGCGATCGGCAAGAGCGTCCTGGCCAACCTGCCCGCCGAGGAGGTGCGGGAGCTGATCGGCGCCACCGGGCTGCCGCGCCGGACCCCTCGCACGCTCACCACCGCGCGGGCCCTTGACGCCCAACTGGCGGCGGTCCGCGCCCGGGGCTTCGCGGTCGACGACGAGGAGAACGAGCCCACCATCCGCTGCATCGGCGCCGCGATCCTCGGTCCGACGGGCCGGCCGATCGGAGGGGTCAGCGTCACCACCGTCACCTTCCTGGTCTCCCGCGAGGAGATCGAGGCGTACGCGCCGGCCCTGCGCGCGGCCGTGGAGGCCCTGGCTCCACTGCTCTGACCCCCGGCGGGAGGTCCGGAAAACTTCTTCGGGAAAATTCTTCCGGATAACTGTTATCGACGCCCCGGTCGACGGTCTCCCATGTATCGGGCATCATCGACCGCCGGTACGGACAGGGAACATCACATGACTACTCAGCACACCGCAGCACTCGTGGCAGCGGCCCGCGCGGGCGACCCGCGTGCGCAGGACGAGCTCGTCAGCACCCATCTCCCGCTCGTCTACAACATCGTCGGGCGGGCCCTCAACGGGTCCTGCGACGTGGACGACGTGGTGCAGGACACGATGCTGCGGGCGCTCGACGGGCTGGGCGGCCTGCGGGTGGACGAGAGCTTCCGGTCCTGGCTGGTGGCGATAGCGATGAACCGGGTGCGGGCGCACTGGCAGGCCCGGCAGAGCGGTTTCGGTGAGAGCACGCTGGAGGCGGCGAGCGATGTCGCCGACCCGGGTGCCGACTTCGTCGACCTGACCGTCACCCGCCTCCAGCTCGCCGGACAGCGGCGCGAGACGGCCCGGGCCACCCGCTGGCTGGAGCCCGAGGACCGGGCGCTGCTGTCCCTGTGGTGGCTGGAGTGCGCCGGGGAGCTGACCCGGGCGGAGGTGGCCACTGCGCTGGAACTGTCCCCGCAGCACACGGCCGTCCGGGTGCAGCGGATGAAGGCGCAGCTGGAGTCGGCCCGTGTGGTGGAGCGCGCGCTGGACACCCACCCGGCGTGCGAGGAGCTGCGGACCGTGATGGCGGGCTGGGACGGGCAGCCCTCGGCGCTGTGGCGCAAGCGAATAGCCCGGCACGCCCGTGAATGCGTACGTTGCTCCGGTCTGTGGAGCGGACTGGTTCCGGCGGAGGGACTGCTGGCCGGCCTGGCGCTGGTACCGGTCTCTGCGGCCCTGCTGGCAGGCATGAGGACGGCCGGGACGGCCGGCTTCGCCCCCGAGAGCGTTGCCTTCGCCGACGGCCTCGACCCGAGCTTCGCCGACGCGGCGACCCAGCTCACTCCGGTCACGGGCCCGGGCGGCGGTGGCCGCGGCGTGCTGCGCAAGCGCCGGCAGAGCCGGCGCCGGGTGGTCGGCGGCGCGGTGCTCGCCGCCTGTGTCGCTGGCGGCGGGCTCGTGTACCTCGGGGGGCTGCCCGGTTCGGGTGACACGAAGGAGGGGGCCGCCGCGCCCGCCAGCCCGCTGGCCGCGCTCTCGGCGACGGAATCCGCCGCGCCGCCCTCGGAGTCGGCCTCGCCCTCCGCGTCCGCTTCGCCCTCCCCGTCGGCCTCCGCCTCGCCCAGCGCTTCGGCGAGCCCGAGCCCGACGCAGTCCAAGAGCAAGTCCCCGAGCCCGAAGGCCTCGGCGGTCAAGCCGGCGCCCGCCCCGCCGTCGGGCGTGGCCGGCCAGGTCGTGGCACTGGTCAACAGCGAGCGGGCGGCGGCCGGCTGCGGCCCCCTCAAGGAGGACGGGCAGCTGCGCGCGGCCGCGCAGGGGCACTCCGACGACATGGCGGCCCGGAACTTCTTCGATCACACCAGCCCCGACGGCAAGGACCCGGGCGACCGCACCACCGCGTCGGGGTACCGCTGGTCGACGTACGGGGAGAACATCGCGCGGGGCCAGCAGACGGCCCAGTCGGTGATGGACTCCTGGATGAAGAGCCCGGGCCACCGCGCGAACATCCTCAACTGCTCCTTCAAGGACATCGGCGTGGGCATCCACCAGGGCTCGGGCGGCCCCTGGTGGACCCAGAACTTCGGCGCCCGCTAGAAGGCGGGGGCGGGGGCCTTCGTACCCGTCCGGGGGCCTTCGTATCAGGGCCGGGGGCCTTCGCGAGCTCGGCCGCCTCGGCGGTGAAGCGGGGCCGCCGCGCCCGGACGTGTTCGCGGGCCCGGTGCCCTGACTGGCGCACGCTCGCCTCGGACTTCCCGATTTCGGCGTAGGAGTACCCGAACACCTCACGGAGCATGAAGACCGCGCGCTCGGTCGGGGTGAGGGTCTCCAGGACGACCAGGATCGCCATGGAGACGGTGTCGGCCAGTTCGGCCTCTTCGGCGATGTCGGGTGAGGTGAGGAGGGGTTCGGGGAGCCAGGGCCCGACGTACGCCTCGCGGACCGCCTGGGCCGACGTGAGCCGGCCCAGGCTCAAGTTGGTGACGGTACGCACCAGGTAGGCCCTGGGGTGCTCGACGGTCGCCCGGTCGGTGCGGTGCCGGGCGAGCCAGGCATCCTGCGTTCATGCCCATGGGACAAGGCCTCCTCGGCGGTTGTGACACCCCCTGAGTACGACGCGCGTCACACGGCGCTGCGGGTCAGTGGTGGAAGCCGGAGCGCGGCTCGGCGGCCGGGACGGGCGGGGGCGAGGCGGTCAGGTGTTCCACGGCCAGGCGCAGGTCGGTGACGAGCAGGGCGATCTGATCGCGGGTCACGCCGTGCCGGACGAGGACGCGTTGGATGACCGTGTCGTTGCGGTTGGCCGGCAGCGGGTACGAGGGCACCTGCCAGCCGCGCATGCGCAGCCGGTCGGAGAGGTCGTAGAGGGTGAAGCCGGCGCCGGCCGGGTCGGTGAGTTTGTAGGAGACGGCGGGCAGCGCGCCCTGGCCGTCGTAGAGGAGGGTGAAGGGGCCCATGGCGGCGATCTCGCCGGCCAGGTACTGGGCGGTGTCGGCGCAGGCCTGCTGGACGCGGCGGTAGCCGGCCCGGCCGAGGCGCAGGAAGAGGTAGTACTGGGCGATGACCTCGCCGCCGGGGCGGGAGAAGTTGAGGGCGAAGGTCGGCATGTCGCCGCCCAGGTAGTCCACCTTGAAGACGAGGTCCGCGGGGAGCAGGTCCGCGGTGCGCCAGATGATCCAGCCGACTCCGAGGGGCGCGAGCCCGTACTTGTGGCCGGAGGTGTTGACGGAGGCGACACGGGGCAGCCGGAAGTCCCACACCACGTCGGGGTGGAGGAAGGGCGCGACGAAGCCGCCGCTCGCGGCGTCCACGTGGATGGGGACGTCCCAGCCGTGTTCGGCCTGGATCCGGTCGAGTTCGGCGGCGAGCTCGGCGACGGGCTCGTAGTCGCAGGTGTAGGTGACGCCGAGGATGGCGACGACGCCGATGGTGTTCTCGTCGACGTACTCGGCGAGCTGATGGGGCTGCAGGCCGGTGGCGCCCTCCTCCAGGGGGACCTGGCGCAGTTCGACGTCGAAGTAGCGGGCGAACTTGTCCCAGCAGATCTGGACCGGGCCGCACACCAGGTTGGGGCGGTCGGTGGGAAGACCTGCGGCGCGGCGGCGCTCGCGCCACCTCCACTTGAGGGCCAGGCCGCCGAGCATGGCGGCCTCGCTGGAGCCGGTGGTGGAGCAGCCGGCCCCGGTGGTTCCGGAGGGTGCGTTCCACAGGTCGGCCAGGATGTTGACGCAGCGGGACTCGATCTCCGCGGTCTGCGGGTACTCGTCCTTGTCGATCATGTTCTTGTCGAGGCAGACGTTCATCAGGCGGTGCACGCCCTCGTCCGACCAGGTGGTGCAGAAGGTGGCCAGGTTCTGGGCCGCGTTGCCGTCCAGGAGCAGCTCGTTGCGGAGGAGTTCGTAGACGACCTCCGTGGGTGAGTGGTCCTCAGGAATCCGGTACTTGGGGAGGATCTGGCCGCTCAGCGTGGACGCGAACACATCCGTGTCGGCGTCCTGGGCGCGTGCATCCTTCGTCTCATGAAGAGCCATATCGGGACTATAGGGGACGAAAGGCTTCGATCCCGGGTGAGATCGGAGCAACGCGAGGCGCGACGGCACCACGGGCCCCGGAGGGTCCGTGACAGACCGCGAAGGGTTGCTGACACTCTGCTTCCGGCCGACTCTGCGGTGTGACCCCGCCCATACGACCCCCGCGAGCCCGAAGAAATTACTGTCCAGTAGACTTCATCCCGCAGATCTTCCCGTTCGGACCGCTGAAGCCGCTCCGGACGGGAAGATCATCCAACTTGTTCTATCGGCAACATATCCGCCGATGTCCGGATACAGGCCAACCCCCTCCCCGACCCTGATACCTCTTCGGATCATGAAGAAGATCACTCGCCGTCAGGCCCTGGGGACAACTGCCGGTGCACTCACCGCCCTCGGCCTGACCGCAGCCGCCGCGGGCGCCACGAACGCCGCCGCGACCCCCTCCGAGCCCACCACCCCGGGCACGGTCGACGAGGTCTACCAGGGCCGCCGCATCCAGATCACCGCGGGCGGAGGCGGCCACCACGGTGGCCACCACTCGCCCGGTCAACCCACCGTCCGAATAGACGGCAGAGAACTGCACATCATGCGCAACGCCGATGGGACCTGGATCAGCGTGATCAACCACTACGAGACCTTCTCCGACCCGAAGCTGCTCGCCCGCGCCGCGGTCCGCGACCTCCAGGGTGCCGCCCTCGTTCCCTTCGGAGGTGCGGCATGACCGTCCGCAAGAACCAGGCCACGCTGTCCCCCGAGGAGAAGCGCGCCTTCACCTCGGCCCTGCTGGAGCTCAAGCGCAACGGCAGCTACGACCGTTTCGTCACCACCCACAACGGCTTCATCATGAGCGACACCGACTCGGGCGACCGGGTCGGCCACCGCTCCCCCTCGTTCCTGCCGTGGCACCGCCGCTTCCTCCTGGAGTTCGAGGAGGCGCTGCAGAAAGTGGACGCGAACGTCGCGCTCCCGTACTGGGACTGGACCGTGGACCGCACCTCCCGCTCCTCCCTCTGGGCCCCCGACTTCCTCGGCGGCACCGGACGGGCCCGTGACGGACAGGTCATGGACGGTCCGTTCGCCTACTCGACGGGCCGGTGGAACATAGACGTGCGCGTGGACGGGCGCGCCTACCTGCGCCGCGCACTCGGCACGGCCGTGGCCCAGCTGCCGACCAAGGCCGAGGTGGACGCGGTACTCGCCATGCCGGTCTACGACATGGCGCCCTGGAACAGCTCCTCCAACGGTTTCCGCAACCACCTGGAGGGCTGGCGCGGCGCCAACCTGCACAACCGGGTGCACGTATGGGTCGGCGGGCAGATGTCCACCGGGGTCTCGCCCAACGACCCGGTGTTCTGGATGCACCACGCCTTCATCGACAAGCTGTGGGCCGACTGGCAGGCCAGGCACCCCCAGTCCACGTACCTGCCGGGTGCGGGCACGCAGAACGTCGTCGACCTCAACGACACCATGCGGCCCTGGAACAACGTGACCCCGGCGGACATGCTGGATCACCGGAAGTTCTACACCTTCGACACCGAACCGGCCGCCGCCAGCCAGCGGTAGTGCAGTTCGGGGCGGCCGACCTGGCCGTACCGGGGGGTGCGGTCCGCGCGGCCGGTGTCCACCAGGTGCTCCAGGTAACGGCGGGCGGTGATCCGGGAGATCCCGGCCGCCTCGGCCGCCCCGGCGGAGGTCAGCCCCTCGGGCGCCGCCCGCAGAAGGGCGGCGACCCGGTCCAGGGTCGGTGCGCTCAGCCCCTTGGGAAGCTCGGCGGGGCGGGGTGAACGCAGGGCGGCCATCGCCCGGTCCACGTCGTCCTGGCCGGCCGCCTCGCCCGCCGCCTGGCGGAACTCGGCGTAGCGCAGGAGCCGTTCGCGCAGGGTGGGGAAGGCGAACGGCTTCAGTACGTACTGGACCACGCCGAGGGAGACGCTCTCCCTGACCACGGCCAGATCCCGCGCGGAGGTCACCACGATCACGTCGACGGGGTGTCCGGCGGCGCGCAGCCCGCGCGCGAAGCGCAGGCCGTGCCCGTCGGGCAGGCCGAGGTCGAGCAGCAGCAGATCGACGGGGGTCCGCTCCAGGAACCGGGTGGCCTCGGCGAGCGAATGGACCGCACCGACCGCGGTGAAGCCCGGCACCCGGCCGATGTAGAGCACGTGCGCGTCGGCGGCCACCGGGTCGTCCTCGACGACCAGCACGCGTACCCGGGCCCCGCTCATCGCGGGCCGCCGGGTGCCGCACAGGATGCGGGTGCGATCGGCAGGCGGACCGTGAACTCGGCTCCGCCGCCCGGGCCCGGAGCGGCGACCACCTCACCGCCGTAGCGCTCCGCCACCTGCCGGACCAGTGCGAGGCCGAGACCGCGGCCCTCCCCCTTGCCGGACCATCCGCGGCGGAACACATCCACCCCCTCGGGCAGCCCGGGTCCGTTGTCCGCGACCCGCAGCAGCAGCTCGTCGGGCTCGGGCCGCAGCGTCACCGCGATCCGGGCCCCCGGTACGGCGGTGAGCGCGTCGACCGCGTTGTCGATGAGGTTGCCCAGCACGGTGACCAGGTCCCGGGCCGGCGGCAGCCCGCCCCCTTCGGCGAGGCTGCGGCTGTCGGCGGTGACGACCAGCTCGACGCCCCGCTCGTGCGCCTGGGCGGCCTTGCCCAGCAGCAGTGCCACCAGCACCGGCTCCCCCACCGCGGTGACGACCTCGTCGGTGAGCGCCTGGGCGAGCTCCAGCTCGGCGGTGGCGAAGTCCACCGCCTCGTCCGCACGGCCGAGTTCGATGAGCGAGACCACGGTGTGCAGCCGGTTGGCCGCCTCGTGGGCCTGGGAGCGCAGGGCCTGGGTGAAGCCCCGCTCGTGGTCCAGTTCGCCGGTCAGCGCCTGCAGTTCCGTGTGGTCGCGCAGGGTGACCACGGTGCCCCGGCGGCCTCCGCCGGCGACCGGTGAGCTGTTGACCACCAGCACCCGGTCCGCGGTCAGGTGCACCTCGTCCACCCGGGGCCGGTCGGCGAGCAGGGCCCCGGTGAGCGGGGCCGGCAGACCGAGGTCGGCGACCCCGCTGCCGGTGACCTCGCCCGGCAGACCCAGGAGTTCGCGTCCGGCGTCGTTGATCAAGGTGATCCGGCGCTGCCCGTCGATCATCAGCAGTCCCTCGCGGACCCCGTGCAGGGCCGCCTGGTGGTAGTCGTACATCCGGCTGAGCTCGGCCGCGTTCATGCCATGAGTGTGGCGGCGCAGCCTCGCGTTGACGATGTACGTGCCCACCCCGCCGAGGGCGAGCGCGCCGCCCGCGACCCAGGCGAGGGCGGAGAGCTGCGCCGCGAGCCGGTCGCTGATGGCTCGGACGGTGATCCCCGCACTGACCAGGCCGACGATCCGGCCGTCGTCCCGGAGCGGGGTGACCACGCGGATGGAGGGGCCGAGGGTGCCGGTGTACGTCTCGCTGAAGGTCTCGCCGCGCAGGGCGGGGGCCGTGTTGCCCATGAAGGGCTCGCCGATGCGGCGCGGGTCCGGGTGGGTCCAGCGCCGCCCCTCGGGGGACATGATCGTCACGAAGGCCACCCCGGAGTCGGCGCGGACCTGCTGCGCGTAGGGCTGGAGGGCGATGGACGGGTCGATCCCGCGCGCCGCTCCGCGTACGGCCTCGCGTACGGACGGCGAGTCGGCGACCGCATGGGCCACGGCTCCGGCCTGGCGGCGGGCGGCCTCCTCGGCCTGGCCGCGGGCGGTGACGTACGCGTAGACGGCGCAGCCCGCGACGACCACGGCGACCAGCAGCACCTGCATGGCGAAGAGCTGGCCGGCGAGGCTGCGCGGAGGGCGGGGGAAGCGGAACATGGCGCTCAGTGTGCACCGGGTCGTGAACTCAATGAACGCAAGGGTGACCGGGGTCACATGCCTGGGCGATGGTCTCCCAGAACGTAATCACCACCGGGAGGCATCGTGGCCGCCAGACGCGACAGAACGCACTATCTCTACATCGCGGTGATCGGCGCGGTGCTGCTCGGCATCGCCGTCGGCTTCGCCGCCCCCGGCGTGGCCGTGGAGCTCAAACCGCTGGGCACCGGCTTCGTCAACCTCATCAAGATGATGATCTCGCCCGTGATCTTCTGCACGATCGTGCTGGGCATCGGATCCGTGCGCAAGGCCGCCAAGGTGGGCGCCGTGGGCGGGCTCGCTCTCGGCTACTTCATGGTCATGTCCACGGTGGCGCTGGCCATCGGCCTGCTGGTCGGAAACCTGCTGGAGCCCGGCAGCGGGCTGCACCTGACCGAGGCGGCCCGCAGTGCGGGCGAGGCCCAGGCCAAGGCGGGCGGGGCCGAGAGCACACCGGAGTTCCTGCTCGGGATCATCCCGACCACGCTGGTGTCCGCCTTCACCGGGGGCGAGGTGCTGCAGACGCTGCTGGTGGCACTGCTCTGCGGATTCGCGCTGCAGGCCATGGGCGCGGCGGGCGAGCCGGTACTGCGGGGCATCGGCCACATCCAGAAGCTGGTCTTCCGGGTGCTCGCCATGATCATGTGGGCGGCTCCGGTCGGCGCCTTCGGGGCGATCGCGGCGGTGGTCGGGGCCACCGGCATCGACGCGCTGAAGTCCCTCGCCGTCATCATGATCGGCTTCTACACCACCTGCCTGGTCTTCGTGTTCGTGATCCTCGGCACCCTGCTGCGGGTGTGCACCGGGGTCAGCATCTTCAGCCTGCTGCGCTATCTGGGCCGGGAGTTCCTGCTGATCCTCTCGACCTCCTCCTCCGAATCGGCGCTGCCGCGGCTGATCGCGAAGATGGAACACCTGGGGGTGTCCCGGCCGGTCACCGGCATCACGGTGCCGACCGGCTACTCCTTCAACCTGGACGGGACCGCGATCTATCTGACGATGTCCTCGCTGTTCGTCGCCGAGGCGATGGGCACGCCGCTCGCACTGGGCGAGCAGATCTCGCTCCTGCTCTTCATGATCATCGCCTCGAAGGGCGCGGCCGGAGTGACCGGAGCGGGCCTGGCCACCCTCGCCGGCGGACTGCAGTCGCACCGGCCGGAACTGGTGGACGGCGTCGGTCTGATCGTGGGCATCGACCGGTTCATGAGCGAGGCCCGGGCCCTGACGAACTTCGCGGGCAACGCGGTCGCGACGGTGCTCATCGGGACGTGGACGAAGGAGTTCGACCAGAAGCGGGCCGCCGAAGTCCTCGCGGGACGGCTGCCGTTCGACGAGAGCACGCTGGTGGACGACGCGCACGGGGTGGAGCCGACCGCGCCGACCGGGCCCGGCACCGTTCCGACCGCCGCTCCGGCCACCGCTCCGGTTCCCTCGCACAGCCCCAAGGACGGCGTACCGGTCTGACCGGCACGCCCGCACGGGCCGGCCGGGCAGGGCTCGCCCCCACGGTGCCCAGCCCGGCCGGCCCGCCGCATTCTCCGCACTTGTACCTATAGTCGGTATTCAGCCACCGATAAACGAACCCCGGTGCTGGAAAAGGTACTTCCGTTACCGGCCGCGTGCATGACATCTTGCGTCCACCACTTGTTTCGTACGACCCGGCCTGACCACCGGGTCTTCGGAGGACGCATTGATACCCCACATATCCAGCCGACCTCGGCGTGCGCTCGTGCTGGCCGCCACGCTCGGCGCGGCACTCGCGCTCGGGGCCCCCGCCGCACTCGCCGGCACCGCCCCGGTCTCTCCTTCCGGCTCCCCGGCCTCGGCCCCCGCGGCGGCCCCCAAGGCTGCGGCCCCGACTTCCCAGAGTGCGACCTGGGTTGCCGGTACCCGTGCCTACCTCGTGATCACCGCTCCCGGTGACACCACGGCGGTCCGCAACGCGGTCACCGCCAACGGCGGAACGGTGTTCCAGTACTACGACGCGATCGGCGTCATCACCGCCCACTCGGCGTCCGCCTCCTTCGCCACCACCATGCGCGGTGTGAGCGGGGTCCAGCAGGTCGGCGCCACCCGCACCTCGGACGTGCCGGCGGACGCCTACAACCCGGCCCTGCCCGCCAACCCGGCGCAGTCCACGACGCCTTCGGGCGAGCCGGTCCGCGCCGACATGACCCAGATCAAGGCCGACCAGGCCTGGGCCGTCACCACCGGATCCGCCTCCGTCAAGGTCGGCATCCTGGACACCGGTGTGGACGACCAGCACCAGGACCTGGCCCCGAACTTCAACGCGGCGGACTCCGCGTCCTGCGCCTACGGCAAGCCGGACACCCGTACCGGCGCCTGGCGCGACGTCGGCACCCACGGCACGCACGTGGCCGGCACGGTGGCCGCCGCCAAGAACGGCAAGGGCGTCATCGGCGTCGCCCCGGGCGTGAAGATCTCCTCGGTGCGCATCGCCGAGCCGAACTCCTCCCTCTTCTTCGCCGAGAACACCGTCTGTGGCTTCATGTGGGCCGGTGACCACGGCTTCAAGGTCACCAACAACAGCTACTACACGGACCCGTGGCAGTTCAACTGCCCGGACAACGCCGACCAGGCCGCGATCATCGAGGGCGTCAAGCGCGCCCAGGAGTACGCGGAGGGCAAGGGCTCGCTGCAGGTCGCGGCAGCCGGCAACTCCAACCTCGACCTGGCGAACAAGACGACCGACACCGAGAGCCCGAACGACTCGACGCCGGTCACCCGCACCATCACCAACGCGTGCCTGGACATCCCGACCGAGCTCCCGGGCGTGGTCACGGTCTCGGCGATGGGCACCACCGCCAAGGCCTCGTACTCCAACTACGGCCTGAACGTCGTCGACGTGACGGCCCCCGGCGGCGACACCACCGGCATCTACAGCACCCTGCCGGGCGGCAAGTACGGCAGCATGAGCGGTACGTCGATGGCGTCCCCGCACGTCGCCGGTGTGGCGGCCCTGCTGGTCAGCACCAACCCGGGCATCACCCCGGCGCAGCTGCGCGACAAGCTGGCCACCCAGGCCAACGACGTCGCCTGCCCGTCGGACAGCCGTTGCAAGGGCACCACGGCGAAGAACGGCTTCTTCGGCGAGGGCCAGGTCGACGCGCTGAAGGCCGTCGGCAGCACCCCGCCGCCCGGCAAGTACTTCGAGAACACCGGTGACGTCGCCATCGGCGACAACACCACGGTGGAGAGCCCGATCACCGTCAGCGGTGTCACGGGCAACGCCCCGGCCACCCTCAAGGTCGGCGTGAACATCGTGCACACCTACATCGGTGACCTCAAGGTCGACCTGATCGCCCCGGACGGCACCGTCTACACGGTGCACAACCGCTCGGGCGGCAGCACCGACAACATCAACCAGGTCTACACCGTGAACGCCTCCTCCGAGGTCGCGAACGGCACCTGGAAGCTGCGGGTCAACGACAACGCCGGCGGCGACACCGGCAAGGTCGACGCCTGGAACCTGACCTTCTAGGAGGTCCGCCAGACGTTCTGCTAGCGCTGGAGCACGTCGGCGAGCCAGTCGAAGACGACGTCGCAGTGCTGCTGCGGGGCCATCGGGGAGCAGTGCAACTGCGCCCCGGTGGCCTCCGTCAGTTTCACGTACTCGCGGCGGCTGCGCAGCAGGTCGTACATCTGCTGCGGCTGGCCCGGGTAGAACAGTTCGAAGTCGTAGTCCAGGACCAGCGTCGGGGCCTTGATCCTCGCCACCACCTTCGTGATGTCGAGGCCCATGGCGACCTGCGCCGGCGTCCAGATGTCCGTGAGCACCCTGCCCTCGCGGGCCTGGCGCAGTGCCTGCCTGTCGAAGATCTCGAAGCGCTTCTTGACCGTGAAGGCGAGCTCCGGGGTCAGCTCCGGGACGACCTCCTCGTTCCAGACCCGGTTGGTCTCCTGCTTGTCGGGCGTGATGATGGCGCGCAGCTCCGCGTCGAAGCCCAGCCAGGGGCTGACACAGCCCGGCTGGCAGGCGACCGCCGCGAGCCGGTGCTCGAAGGCGGCGGCGCGGGCGACGAGGTTGCCGCCCATGCTCAGGCCGGTGAGCGCGATCCGGCCGCTGTCCACGTCCTTGCGACCGACCAGCCAGTCGACGAGCGGGCCGACCACCTTCTCCCAGCGGGTGGTGAAGGGGATCTCCTCCACGAACAGCAACTGCCCCTGGCCGGGCCCGTCGTGGACGAGGGCGTTCCAGCCCCGGCCGAGGGCGGCGGCCACGCCGTAGGTCCACATGTCCACGTTCTGGCCGTCGCTGCCGTTGGTGAGGATCACGGTGGGGCGCGGCTCGACCGGACCGTCGGGGCGGAAGAACCAGACCGGCAGGTGGGTCTTCCCGTACGGGACCCTCGCGCGGACCGCGGCCGGTGTGCACAGCTCGGCGAAGGTGTCCCAGGCCCTGCGCCCGGCCAGGTAGACCGCCTCCTCGTCGCCGGGGTGGTCCGTGCCGAGCACGTAGAACAGCGCCTGCGCGTAGTACTGGGCGGCGCGCAGGGAGCGGAAGCGGCGGGTCTGCGAGGGCGCCTCATGGCCGTGGCGGCCGGCGGCCGGGGGCGCCGCGAGCCGGTCCCCCCAGGCGCGGAAGGTGTCACTGAACGTCTGTTCGGACAGACCGGCCGCGTTGATGGCGTTGACCGCGGTCAGTACCTCGCCCACCTCGGAGGCGCGCATCCCGGCGGCGCCGAGTGCGAGCAGGCCCGCGTAGTTGAAGCCGGGATCCTCGAAGAGCTTCATCGCTCCGGGCGTGGGATCGGCGGCCTTGGCCGACGGCTGGGGCGCCGCCGCCGCAGTTCGGACCCCGCCCCCGACGGCGAGGGCCCCGGCGCCCGCGGCGAGCCCGGTCAGGGCCGCGCGGCGGGTGAGCGCGGAGGGCTGGTGCGGTGTGCGAGCCGTCATGCAGCGGACCGTACGCCGCGGACGCGCCGCCTCGCGGCGCGGCACGCCCCCGCTTGCTCCGAACGGCCGCGCACCCGGCCGCCCCGGCCCGCCGGGCCCTGCGCCGGGACCTCCTCCGGGCCGTCCGTCAGGAAGTCCGCCGACCGGTCCCCCGCCCGGACCGCAGCACGCAGTCCCCGCAGAGCCCGCCTCCGGGCACCTGGTAGTAGAGGCAGCAGCTGCGCCGCACGAAGGCCACCCCGAGGCCCTCCTCGTGGATGAAGGTGCCGGTGCCCGCCAGCGCCCCGCCCTCGGCCAGCAGGGCGCCCGCCAGCTCCACGGCGGCGCCGCCCGGCACCCGGTCGATCAGCACGCGCAGCGCCCCGACCAGCCCGGACGCCGCGTTCCCCCGCAGCACCTTCGGTGAGACCCCGAACCGCTCCCGCAGGCCCTCGTCGAGCACGGCCAGGTGGGCGAGGACGTTCTCCCCGAGCGCCTCGGCCGGCAGCCCGGGGCCGGGCTCGGGCAGCCACAGCTGCAACGAACCCGCCTCCGGCAGCCGCCACCACACCCGGCCGGCGTCCAGGTCCGGCACCCGGCCCGCCAGTGCCGCGCAGCCGAGCCCCAGCGACCACAGCCGGGAGACGATCCCGAACTGCGCGGTCGAGGCGGCGACCCGGCCGGGGCCGCTGCCGATCCGCCGGCCCACTTCGGCCACGTACGGCCCGAGCCGCTCCCCGTACAGCTCGGTCAGCGGCCGGAAGCCGGGGCCGGGCGGCACCGTCCCGTACGGAACGGTGAAGAAGGGTCCTACGGCGGCCAGTCGCCGCAGTACGTCGTCCATACCCGGAATGATCTCAGCGGCGCGGGAGCCCGGTCAGGCCGGGTCCGGGGTCGCCCCTTCGAGGACCTCCAGGTAGTGCGGGTTGCGCATGATGCCCAGCACGTTGCCGAAGGGATCGGTGACGGCCGCCGTGACGAAGCCGCCGTCCCCGTGCGCGGTCACCGGCTGGTACTCCTCGGCCCCCAGGTCCAGCAGCCGCTGCCGGACCGCGGGAAGATCGTCGACCGCCCAGTAGGCCACCGCCCCGCCCGGGTCCTTGGCCGCGCCCGGCGGGGCGTGGCGGCGGTCGACGATGCCCAGCTCGTGCTGGTAGTCGCCGATGCGGAACTCGGCGTACCCGGGCCGCTCGAAGTACGGGGCGATCCCGAGGAGCTCGGTGTACCAGGCCTTCGCGGCCTCCAGGTCGTCGGCCCAGAAGTTGATCGTCGCAAACCCTCGCAGCATGAACGCCCTCCTCGACGGAAACTCCGTCCCGACTGTACGGCGGGCCCCGCGGCCCTGCTCGGAGACCGGCTCAGAGACCGGCGAGGAAGTCCAGCAGCGCGCGGTTGAAGGCCTCCGGCCGCTCCAGCCCCGGCAGGTGGCCCGCCCCCTCGATGACGGTGAGCACCGCATGGGGCAGCAGCGCGTGCAGGGCCTCGGCCTCCGCGACCGGGGTGTAGACGTCGTCCGCGCCGACGACGACCAGGCAGGGCTCGGCGGCCCCGGCGAGGACGGGCCGGTAGTCGGGGCGCTCGGCCCTGCCGCGCAGCGCCGCGGCCGCGCCCTCGGGATCGGTCGCGCACATCATGGCGCTCACCCGTGCGGCTGCCTCGGGCATGCCGATCACGTTGTAGGGCGCGAGCATCTTGTCGATGACCTCTTCGGCATAGGGCCGCATGCCCTCGGCGAGGAGTCTCTCAGCGGTCTCGCGGCGGAGCTTCGCACCGTCCGGCGTCTCCGGAACCGGGGAGGTGTCGGACAGTACGAGGGCCCGTACCAGACCCGGGTGGCGCAGTCGCATCTCCATGGCGATCTGGCCGCCCATGGACACACCACCGACGACCACCTGTTCGATTCCCAGAACGGCGAGGAGGGAGGCGATGTCATCGGCGAGATCGGCAAGCAGCGCCTTGCCCGGAAGCACCGGACTTTCCCCGTATCCCCGCAGGTCAGGCGTGATCACGCGATACCCGGAGGCCGTCAGGGCGGCCGTCTGGGGGGCCCACATCGTGCGGTTGAAGGGATGTCCGTGGATGAGGATTACGGGTGCTCCGCCGCGGGGACCCAAGTCGTCGAAAATCAGTGGCACGCCATTGCCAAATTGGGGGTTCATGAGAGGACTTTAAGGGGCTACATTGAGCCACTCGCGTTCACCTGACAGCCGGTTGCCTTTCACTCGTGTTTTGCACGGGGGGCGACGTCATGGACGCAGACTGTGCAACCACCCCACCGCCCAGAAGGACCGAAGGCTCCGTGCCCGTACCCGTACACCTCGCGGGCCGCACCGTGCGGCTCGAGCCCCTCGCCCCCCACCACACCGAGGCCCTGGCCCTGGCCGGGGCCGAGGATCGTACGACTTACGCCTTCACTCCCGTACCCCACGGGGTGCAGGCGTCCCACGAGTACATCGACCGTGCCCTCGCCGATCAGGCTGCGGGTCGATCGCTCCCGTTCGCGGTGGTCAGAGCCACCGACGGGCGGGTCGTCGGTTCGACCCGGTTCCTGGAACTCGACTACTGGCAGGGGCCTCTGGTCTGGCCCGCCGTGCCCGGCGTCCCGTTCGGCGATCCGGCGACGGCGATCCCCGATGCCGCCGAGATCGGCAATACCTGGCTGTCCCCGGGCGCCCAGGGAACCGGCATCAACACCGAGGCGAAGCTGCTCATGCTCCGCCATGCCTTCGAGACCTGGGGGGTGCGGCGCATCTCGCTGCGTGCCGATGCGCGCAACGGCCGCTCGCGGGCCGCCATGGAACGTCTGGGCTTCACCTGTGAGGGGGTCCGCCGGGCCCATTCGCGGGGGCTCGACGGCGCCGTCCGCAGTACGGCCTTCTACTCGATCCTCGACGAGGAGTGGCCGGCCGTGCGGTCAATCATCGAGCTGAGGCTGTCGGCCGGCGCGCAGCGCAAGCGGCGGCGCAAGACCCTGATTCCCGCCTAGCCGGACGGAAGAGCGGAAAAACGGTCCTGCCCCACGGCCCTCGCCGCGGCCGCCTCATCCGAGGAAGGCCGGGGCGAGGGCCGAGTCCATGAGCCGGGCGGGGGCGCCGCTCCCGTCGGCCGGTACGGCGTACAGGTCGGCGCCGAAGTCCCCGGGCAGGGCGTAGACGACGGTCCCGCCGTCGGTCCACACCACCTGGTCGTCCACGCTCCGCTGCTCGCCGAGCGGCGTCTCGGTGCCGGACGCCAGGTCCAGGACGTGGAGACGCCACGGCGCCTCGGCGGGCAGGCCCGCCACCCGCTTCTTGAACGCCACCCGGGTCCCGTCGGGCGACAGCGACGGGCACTCGACGTTCTCTCGCAGGGTGGTCACGGTGCGCTCGGCCAGGTCCCCGCGGACCAGGTGGGTCCGGCCGGCGGTGGCGAGCGTCGCGTAGAAGGTCCGCTCGTCGGCGGCGAAGGTGACCCCCCAGAAGTTGACGTCGGCGCTGCGGTACGACTTGCCGTCCTTGAGGATCGTGAAGTCCTCCAGCGAGGCGTCGAGCCTGCCCGTGCGCAGGTCGAGCACCGAGGTCCGCGTCGAGAAGTCCGTGCCCGCGTACGAGTCCCCGCCGACGAAGACGGTCCAGGCGGCGAGGTGCCCGCCCGGGGAGACCCGGGCCCGGGTGGGGAGCCCGCCCAGCGGGTGGGCGGCCACCTCCTTCAGGCGGGCGTCGAGGACGACCGCCCGGTAGCCGTCCTGGACCCCGCTCCGGTCCGCCTGGAGGCAGATCCCGGTGCCCCCGGCGGCGTGGAAGCGCAGGCAGCCCACCCCTGACGCGGTACGGGTCCCCTCCGGCGCGCCGGCCGCGACGGTGGCGAGCTCGTCCCGGTGCGGCCCCCAGGCCATGTTGCGGAACACGATCCGCCGGCCGCCGTCGCCCGGCTCCAGCGAGACCGCGCCCGGGCTGATCCGCGGGCCGCCCGCCCGGGCCTGGCCCTGCTCGTCGGCGCGGGAGGAGGCCCGCAGGACGGCGAGTACGCCCACGGTGGCGAGCAGGGCCACGGCGACGGCCAGGATCAGGATGCGGCGCTGGAGCGTCATGGGGTGACTCCGGGGCGGGATGGGGTTCCGGGGGCGGCGCGGGGGCACCATACCCAGCGGCCTGCACAAGAGCCAGGCATGGACGGAGGCGGGACCGTGAACTCCACCGGCCGTCCGGTCGCCGGGCAATGGCCTCCCCCAGGGCACCCCAAGAGAAGGGAAAGTGCGGAACCCTGACATGCTTTCGTTCATCCTTCGAACGGAAGGACCCAACAGTTTGACCGACCCGCCCCCTGTGGGGGCAGCACCAGCCGGAGAGCCACCGCACATGTCGTACGCACCCGACGGGCAGCAGTACCAGCCGTACCGGCCGGAAGGACAGATACCGCAGCCGCCCCACGGCGACCAGTACGGCCGGCCGTACGGCCAGCAGGGACAGGGGCAGCAGGGCCCTTACGGACAGCAGGCGCAGTACGCACCGCAGGACCCGTACGAGCAGACGGCGCGGTACGGACCGCAGGACCTCTACCCGGAGGAACCGCCGCGCCGCCGCAAGGGGCGCCGCTGGCTCATAGCCGGCGCCGCCGTCCTCGCGCTCGCGGGTACGGCCGCGCTCGTGCTGAACCACTACGAGATACCCCCGTTCACCGACAAGGGCTCCGCGGTCTCGTTCGGGCAGACGCCCGCGGGTGGCGGCAAGAAGGACGACACTCCCCCGCCGGCGAACTCCAAGATGCTGATGCCGACCGGGCCGGCCGCCGAGTTCAAGAACTCGATGACCCTCCCCGACGGCACCCACGTGGCCGTCACCACGCTGGACGGCAAGAAGTCCGGCTTCAAGGGCAAGGTCTGGGTCTGGGCCCCCAAGGAGTACAACGACCCGAAGTTCGCCAAGAGCGGCTTCCCGGTCATGATCGCCCTGCCGGGCGGCGCCGGTTACCCCAGCAACTACTGGATGGGCACCGACCTCGGTCTCCAGACCAGCATCAGCAAGTGGTACGCGGAGGGCAAGAGCAAGCCCTTCATCCTGGCCATGCCGGTGCTCAACCCGGCGCCGGACGACAAGGGCGTCTACTGGGACGGCTCCGACATCCCCGCCCAGCCCAAGATGGGCACCTGGCTGACCGAGGACGTCCCGGACCTGATGAAGGCGAACTTCCGCACCGTCAAGTCCCGTGACGGCTGGGCCTTCATGGGCTCCTCCACCGGCGGGTTCGCGGGCCTGAAGGCCGTGCTGAAGCACCCGGACAAGTTCAAGGCCGTGATCGCCTCCGGCCCGGACATCGTCCCGGACTCCTCCCTGTGGAAGGGCCACGACAAGGAGAAGGCCGAGAACAACCCGGAACTGCTGGCGAAGCAGCTCATCGACACCAAGGGCCCGGACGTGTACCTGGCCTTCCAGGTCGGCGACAGCGAGAACAACAAGAAGACCCTGCCGGACGTGCAGAAGTTCATCGCCACCTACGGCAACAAGGGCCCCGTGCACGCCGAGTTGAGGGTCATCAAGGGCGGCCAGCACAACGCCAAGACCTACGTCCCCAACATGGGCGAGGGACCGATCCAGTACATCAGCAAGGTCATGGAAGGGCCCGTCGAATAGCCACCGGCGCCCCCGCACGAC